>DAIOUO010000166.1:0-7704 GCA_036759485.1 Geminicoccaceae bacterium
GGCCGAGCCGATCCGCATCGACGGCAGCCGGGGCGAGGGTGGTGGGCAGGTGCTGCGCACCGCGCTCGCGCTCGCCGCGATCGCCGGCCGGGCGGTGCGGATCGAGCGGATCCGCGCCAAACGACCGATCCCCGGTCTCGCCGCCCAACACCTGGCGGCGGTGCGGGCGCTGGCCGCCCTCTGCGATGCCCGGCTCGAGGGGGATGCGCTCGGCTCGGGCGAGCTCCTGTTCGCCCCCGGAGGCCCGACCCGCGCCGGGAGTTACGAGATCGACGTCGGCGCGATGCGGGCGGGCGGCAGCGCCGGGGCGGTGAGCCTCGTCCTGCAGGCCATGGCGATTCCGCTCGCGCTCGCCCGCGGCGGCTCCACCCTGAGGCTCCTGGGCGGAACGCACGTGCCCTGGAGCCCGTTCGCCGACTATCTGAGCGAGGTCTGGGTGCCGATGCTGGCTCGGCTCGGGATCGCTCTCGACCTCGAGGTCGAGCGGACCGGCTGGTTCCCCGTCGGCCGGGGCGCGATCCTGGCCCGCATCGAGGGTCGGGCGGGCCACCCGGGCGAGCCGCTCGACGTGATCGAGCGGCCGCCGCTCGAGGCGATCGAGATCCGCGCGGTCGCCGCCGAGCTGCCGGCCCGGATCCCGCAGCGGATGACCGATCGGGCACGCAAGCTCCTGGAGCCCACGGGCGTGCCGCTCCGGGTCGTCCCCGAGCGGGTCAAGGCCGCCTCGCCGGGTGCCGCGCTCTGCCTCGTGGCACGGCACGGGCCGGTACGTGCCGGGTTCGAAGCCCTCGGCGCTCCGGGCAAGGCCTCGGAAGCGGTGGCCGAGGAGGCGGTCGAGGCGCTCCTCGCCTTCGAACGGGGCACCGCCGCGATCGACCGGCACCTCGCCGACCAGCTCCTCCTGCCGCTCGCGCTCGCGGCCGGCCGCTCGCGCTTCACGTGCGAGGCGGTGAGCGGCCATCTCGAGACCGCGGCGGCGCTGATCGAGGAGCTCGGTGCCGCACGGGTGGCGATCGAGCGGCGCGCCGACGGCTCGGGGCTCGTGACGGTCGAACCCGAGGGCCTCGTGCCGGCGCTCGGCGAGCCGCGCAGCGAGCCGGTTCGGCTCGTGGAGGGCGAGCCCGCGGCACCGGCCGCGCGCGAGCCGGCGGCCGAGGCGCCCATCGCCTGGAACCTCGTCGCCACGGTCCGACGCGAGAGCTGGCGCGAGGCGCTCGGCATCCTCGGCCGCTACGGGCGGGTGCGGAAGACCCCCTATTACAACGTCGTGGTCATGGCGGTGGAGGATCCGCGGGCGGTGGCGGAGCACCTGGCCGGGCGGGTCGAGACCGAGCCCGGCATCATGAACTTCCTCTCCCGCGTGGTGCCGCTCGAGGCCGCCTTCGAGCTCGGCCCCCTCGAGCGGGCGGAAGAACGGCTGGCCGAGGCCTTCGCTCCATTCCTGCCGCGGCTCGCCGGTCGGAGCTTCCATCTCCGCGTGCACAAGCGCGGGCCCGGCAAGACGCTCTCGGGCCACGGGCTCGAGCGGACGCTCGGCGACCGCCTGCTGGCCGCGCTCAAGGCCCGCGGCACGCCCGGCCGGCTCGCCTTCGACGACCCCGATCTGATCCTCGTGGTCGAGATCGTCGACCAGCGGGCCGGGGTAGCGGCCTTCGATCGCGAGCAGCGGTCGCGCTGGCCCTTCCTGCGCCTCCGTTGAGGGCGCCGGGGCGGGAGCTGGCGCCCCGGCCGGGCGGCTCAGGCGAGCTGGGCCACCCCGCGCATGGCGAGACCACCCTCGGGCCCGGTGATCCAGAGCCTGACCGTACCGCCCTCCCCCTCGGGCTCGCCGTGTACGGTGAGCTCGCGGTCGGCGAAGAGCGGCGCGGTGGCGCGGAAGTCGAAGCGGCGGACGCGGGCAGCGGGCCGCTCGCGGCGCAACAGGTCGAGCATGAGGGTCGCCAGCAGCGGCCCGTGCACGATCAGCCCCGGATAGCCCTCGACCCCGGTCACGTAGGGGTGGTCGTAGTGGATCCGGTGGCCGTTGTAGGTCAGTGCACTGTAGCGGAAGAGCAGGACCGGGTCGGGTCGCCAGCTCCGCCGCCACGGCCCGGGTGGCGGCGCCACCGGCGGGGCCACGACCTCCTCGGGCCGCGGCGGCTCGCGGTAGACGATGTCGTGCTCCTCGACGAGCACGGTCACACCGCGGTCGAGGAAGCGGTGCTCGACCATGACGAAAACCAGAGGGCCGGTTCGGCCGCGCTTCGCCTCGACCGAGCGGATGGTCGAGACCCGCTCGAGCGTCTCGCCGACCCGGAGCGGCCGCTCCCAGGCGAGCCGGCCGCCCGCCCACATCCGCCGCGGCAGCGGCACGGGCGGCAGGAAGCCGCCGCGCCGCGGATGGCCGTCCGGCCCGGTCTCCGCCGCCGCCACCACGGGCAGGAAGTAGAGATGGTGCCAGAAGGGCGGCAGGGGCTCGCCCGGGCCCGGCGGATCGTCGCGGTCGAGGGCGGCGGTCAAGGCCGCGGCCGGCCAGGGGTGGAGGGTGTCGGTCCGCCGCTCCTCGCGGCCGACCCAGCGCTGGAGAAGAGCCAGATCGACGACGTTCACGGGCCGAGTGCCCGATCGAGATCGGCCATCAGATCCTCCGGATCTTCGAGCCCGACGGAGAGCCGGATCAGGTCCTCGCTCACACCCGACCGCTCGCGCAGCTCGGGGGGGACCTTGGCGTGGGTGGTCGTGGCCGGGTGGGTGGCGAGCGAGCGGGTGTCACCGAGATTGTTCGAGATCTTGATCAGCCGCAACCGGTTCAAAACGGCGAAGGCCCGCTCGCGGCCGCCGCCCACCCGGATCGCGATCATCGTTCCCGGACCCTTCATCTGCCGCCGCGCGAGCTCGGCCTGGGGGTGCGAGGCGAGACCCGGATAGCGGACCGCGCGGACGGCCGGGTGTCCCTCGAGCCATTCGGCGAGCCGCCGCGCGCTCGCCTGTTGCGCTTCCACGCGCAGGCCCAGGGTCTCGAGGCCCTTGAGCAGCACCCAGGCGTTGAAGGGCGACAGCGTGGGCCCGGTGTTGCGCAGATAGGGCCGGACCGTGTCCTCGAGGAGCCGGGCGGAACCCGCGATCAGCCCGCCCAGACATCGCCCCTGCCCGTCCACGAGCTTGGTGGCCGAATAGACCGCGAGGTCGGCGCCGAGCTCGAGCGGCCGCTGCAGCCAGGGGGTGGCGAAGGCGTTGTCGACCACGAGCGTCGCACCGGCCGCCTTCGCGAGCCGTGCCACCTCGGCGATGTCGACGAGATCGAGCGTCGGGTTGGCCGGGCTCTCGAGGAGAACGAGATCGGCCGGCCGCTCGAGGGCGCGCGCGAAGCCCGCCGTGTCGGCCGCCGGCACGAGCTCGCTCTGGACCCCGTAACGCGGCAAGAGCTCGCTCACGATCCACTGGCAGGCGCCGAACAACGGGGCGGAGGCCACGACCCGCGCACCGGCGCGCAGCCGGCAGAAGAGGGCGGCGTGGACCGCGGCCATGCCGGTCGCCACCGCGGCACAGTCCTCGGCACCCTCGAGGGCGGCGAAGCGCTCCTCGAGCATGCGCACGGTCGGGTTGGCGATCCGGCTGTACTGGTAGCCCGGCGCACGGGCCGCGACCCGGGCCTCGGCCTCCTCGGCGCTCGCATAGACGAAACCCGAGGTGAGGAAGAGGGCCTCGGAGGTCTCGCCGAAGGCGGAACGTGCGGCTCCGCCGTGCACGAGCCGAGTCCGCATCCGCCAACCGTCGCTCATGGCTGCGCTCCGCCGCAACGGCCGGCGGTCGGGCGCCGGCTGCGGCGATCCGACCTTTTAGCGGCTTCTTTTACGTGGCCCGCAAGCCGGCCGGCCCAAATCGCCACGTGACCCCTGCCTGCCGTCCGCCGCCCGGCCTGTCAATGGGCGACGTCCGAGGGGGCGATGCCGATCCCCCCGCCGCCGGCGGGCTCGACCAGATCGCGCCCGACCGCTTCCTCGAGCCGTTCGAGGCCGTCGCGGTCGAGCAGCCGCTCGAGCCCGTCGAGGATGCGCCACAGAAGGCCCGGCCCCTCGTAGACGAGCCCCGTGTAGAGCTGCACGGCCGAGGCCCCGGCGCGGATCTTGGCGTAAGCCCGCTCGGCCGAATCGATCCCGCCCACGCCCAGAAGCGCGAGCCGGCCGTGCGTTCGGACCGCGATCCGGCGCAGAAGCGCGGTCGAAGGCTCGAAGAGCGGCGGGCCGCTCAGGCCCCCCGGCTCCCCCTTGTGCGGCGAGCGGAGCCCCGCGGGCCGGGCGGTCGTCGTGTTCGCGACCACGAGACCGTCGATCCCGGCCTCGAGTGCGGTCTCCACGATCGCGGCTTCCCCCCGAGGGTCGAGATCGGGGGCGATCTTGAGAAAGAGCGGCGGCCGCCGCCCGTGGGCCCGCTCGGCGAGAGCCCGGCGCAATCGGTCGAGGAGCGGGGCGAGCCGTTCCGGCCGCTGCCAGTCGCGAAGGCCCGGAGTGTTGGGCGAGGAGACGTTGACGACGAGATAGTCCACGAGGGGGGCGAGCCGCTCCACGACCCGCTCATAGTCGGCGATCGGTTCGGCACTGTCGCGGTTCGCGCCGATATTGGCGCCCACGATGCCGGCCCGCCGGTCGCGCCGGGCGAGCCGGGCGGCGACCGCCTCGAGGCCGTCGTTGTTGAAGCCCATGCGGTTGATCAGCGCCCGGTCCTCGACCAGGCGGAAGAGCCGCGGCCGCGGATTGCCGGCCTGCGGCCTGGGCGTGACGGTGCCGACCTCGACGAAGGCGAAGCCGAGGCGCAGGAGGCCACCGTAGGCCTCGGCGTTCTTGTCGAAGCCGGCGGCGAGCCCCACCGGGTGCGGCAGCTCGAGCCCGGCCAGGCGCGTGGCGAGCCTCGGGCGAGCTCGTCCCGGCCGCGGCGGGGCGAGTGCCGCCAGGCGAAGGGCCGCGGCGTGTGCCGTCTCGGGCGGCAGGAGCCGCAAGAGCCGCGCGAGCACCGGACCTCAGCCGCCCCAGGCGACGAAGGGCGGGTTCTCGAAGCCGGGCTTGCCGTAGCCGAGCGGCCTGCCGTCCACCGTCAGCACCCGCCCGCCGGCGGCGGCCAGCACCGCGTGGCCGGCGGCGATGTCCCACTCCATGGTCCGCCCGAAGCGGGGATAGACGTCGGCCAGGCCTTCGGCCAGGAGGCAGAGCTTCAAGGAGCTCCCGGCCGAGACGGTCTCGAGCACGCCGTGGGCGGCGAGCCAGGCGTCGGTCTCGGGATCGCGGTGCGAGCGGCTGGCCACCGCCACGAGGCCCGAGGCCGGCCGCGGCCTGACGCGGATCGGCCGATCGCGTCCCGCTTCCCGGGTGAAGGCACCACGCCCGACCACACCCCACCAGAGCCGTTCGAGGGCGGGTGCGGCGACCACGCCCAGCACCGGCGAGCCCCGGGCGACGAGGCCCACGTTCACCGTGAACTCGCCGTTGCGGGAGAGGAACTCCTTGGTGCCGTCGAGCGGGTCCACGAGCCAGAAGGCGGCGCCGGCCGAAAGGTTCGGCACCCGGCCCTCGGCCACCGCTTCCTCGGCGACGATCGGAAGCTCGGGGTCGAGCGCGCGCAGGCCCTCTTCGATCAGCGCCTCGGCCGCCCGATCGGCCGCCGTGACGGGCGACTGGTCGGCCTTGGCCGCGGCCTCGATCGGCCCGGCATAGTGCTCGCGCACGAGCGCGGCGGCGCGCTCGACGAGCCTCAGGAGCTCGGGCAGCAGCCGGTCGGGATCGGGCATGGGGCAGGCTCGCGGCGAGGGGCGCCGCTCGCGGGCGGCATCGCGGCGCTAGATGCCGCATCGCCGCTCGCCGTGGAAGACGGCGCCCGGAGCGCGCGGCGTTAACCCTTCGTCAACCCTCGCGCGGTAGGTTGCGTCTCGTCGTCGCGCGGCCGGGATGCGTCGGAGACACCGGCGGCCGGCGAGGGAGCGAGGGGGCGCGATGGATCTCGCGGCGATCGAAGAGGGCGTGGCACTCGGGCTCTGGCCACCGCGGACGCGCGGCGGCCTCGACCCGCGCCGGCCGGGCGAGCTCGCAGAGCGGCTCGAGCGGTTCCGCCGGGTGTTCGTGCGGGAGATCGGCTCCCGCACCGGCGGGCTGATCCTCCTCGATCTGCGGCCCGTCCGCGCCCGGTTCGGCGAGCGTTGGGCGGAGCAGCGCGGCAAGGTGCTGGCGATCGTCGAAGGCGCGCTGGCTCACGAGCTCGACGAGGAGGAGCTCTACCTGGTGGCCGACGAGACCACCGTCTGGGTGTTCGCCCTCGAGGGTGAGCCGGCGGCGCTGCGGCTGCGCGGCGAAGAGCTCGCGGCCCTCGCGGGCGAGCGGCTCTTCGGCACCGTGTCGGCCTCGGCCGCGGTGAGGGTGCGGGTCCTGCCCTTCGACCTCGACGAGGGGTTGCGCGGCATCGTCGGGCTCGGCGGCTTGCGCGAGCGTATGGAACGCCAGCGCGGTCGCCTCCAGGCGGCCGAGGCCGACGCCTTCGCCGCCCGCGCGGGCGAGCTCGTGGTGCGCTACCGGCCGATCTTGAGCCTGAAGCTCGGGGCGATCGTGGCATACCGCGCCTTCGCCCGGCTGCCGGTGGCGGGTGGCGGCTGGGCGCGCCCCGAGGCCATCTGCCCGGAGGCTTTCACGGGCGCGTTCGAGGCGGAGCTCGACCGCTGGCTCGCCGAGCGGGTGGCGGACGAACTCGAGGGGCCGCGGCTGCGTTCGGCGCGCGCGCTCCTCGTCCTGCCCGTGCACCATGCGACGCTCGCCACACCGGCCTGGCGCCGGCCCTGGCGGGAACGGCTCGAGGCACTGGGGCCCGCGGCGCTGCGCCGCCTCGGCATCGAGCTGGTCGACCACGACCCGCGGCAGCACGGCGCGGCGCTCGAGAGCATGCTCGACCTCCTCGTCGAGGTCTGCGCCGTGCCGATCCTCCGCCTGCCGGTCGAGGGTGCGGTGGAGTCCGAGCCGCTCGAGCCGCTCGCCGAGGCGGGCGTCAAGGTCCTCTCCTTCGCCGCGTCGGGGCTCGACGGGGCCGATCCCGGGCTCGTCGAGCGACTCGCCGCCACCGCCCGGGCCTGCACCGACGCCGGACTCCGGAGCCTGCTCGTTCGCGTCGACCGGGTGGCGCTCGCCGAGGCGGCGCGGCGCGCCGGCTTCGACTACATGGCGGGCGACGGCTGCCTGCCGGCGCTCGCCGCACCCGGTCCCGTGACCGGCGCGATGGCGGCTTGAGCGTGGCCGGCCCCCGCCGGAAGCGCGGCTCGCGGTGGGACCGCAGCGCGACCGGGCACGATCCCCGCCCGCGCTGCGTCCGCCGGCGACGGAACCGTGCCGGTCGCGGCACGCCGGAGACGCTCCGCCACGTCACCGGCCGGAAGGTGAGGAACCGACGTGGGCCGGGACCGCCGACCGCGGGAAGGAGCGGCTCGAGACGGCGCCCGCGAGAGCCCTGCGGTTCGCGGCGCGACGTGGTCCGCCTCGGCTCGGCCGGGAGAGCCGGCTCGGGCGCTCGGCGAACCGTGCCGCTGCACGCGCCTGCGAGCGGACCGGCACCGGGCCGGCCCCGGCGGCCGGCGGGACCCTGGTCCCGGTCTCCCTCGTGCCGGGAAGGTGGCCCGAGCGCGCGATTCCCGCCCTCGCCCCGCGCTGCGTCCGCCGGCGACGGAACCGTGCCGGTCGCGGCACGCCGGAGACG
>DAIOUO010000167.1:0-7640 GCA_036759485.1 Geminicoccaceae bacterium
GAGCAGGACCGCGAGCAACAGGCCGAGCACGGCGAGGTCCGGCGAACGGGCCGAGCCGAGGGTCGCGGCGGACGGGGCAGGCTCCTGCGGGGCGGGCGGCTTGACGCTGGTCACGGGCGCATCCTAACTCGCGCCCGCCTCGACGGAAGGCGGGAGGCGGCGATGGCGGGTAGGCTCGCGGGCAAGAGGGCGATCGTCACGGCGGCGGGCCAGGGGATCGGCCGGGCGATCGCGGCCCTCTTCGCGGCCGAGGGGGCCGAGGTGCTGGCGACCGACGTGGATCCGGCGAAGCTCGAGGGGCTCGCGGTCGCCCGGGCCGAGCGGCTCGACGTGCTCGATGCGGCCGCGATCGATGCGATCGTCGCGGCGCACGGGCCGTTCGACGTGCTCGCCAACTGCGCGGGCTTCGTCCATCACGGCACGATCCTCGACTGCTCCGAGGCCGATTTCGACTTCACGATGAACCTCAACGTCCGCTCGATGTACCGGATGACCAGGGCGGTCCTGCCGGGGATGCTCGCCAAGGGTGGCGGCTCGATCGTCAACATCGCCTCCGTGGCCTCGAGCGTGAAGGGCCTGCCCAACCGCTTCGTCTACGGGACGAGCAAGGCCGCCGTGATCGGCCTCACCAAGGCGGTCGCCGCCGATTTCGTGACGCGTGGCATCCGTTGCAACGCGATCTGCCCGGGCACCATCGATACGCCCTCGCTCCGCGAGCGCATGCGAGCCCAGGGCGATTACGAGAAGGCGCGCGCGGCCTTCGTCGCTCGCCAGCCGATCGGCCGCCTCGGCACGCCCGAGGAGGTGGGCTGGCTCGCGGTCTACCTCGCTTCGGACGAGAGCAGCTTCACCACCGGTGCCATTCACATCGTCGACGGCGGCATCGTGATGTAGCCGGGGGGCAAGCGAGGGGCGGCGACGCTCGCGCTCGCGGAGCCGCGGGCGAAGCCGCGGTCCCCGACGCCCGGGTTCACCAACGGCACCGATCCCGCTCTCCCTCGAGGCGGCGGGCGAGGCCTCGCCGTGCCGAGGACAGGGGAGGCTCCGCCGGGGACTGCCTGCGGTCGCTTCGACGGCCACGGGCCCGGCGAGGGGCCCTTGCGGCCAGCCGCCGGATCGGCTGATCTCGTCAGCATGCGGCAGAAGCGGCGAGCCACCACGCCGGGATCCGCGGCGCTGCGGGCCGGGCTCGTGGCGTTCCTCTTCTTCCTCCTGATCGTGTCCGCACCCTCTGCACGGACCGGCGACGGCCCCGTCCTGGTCATCGAGATCGATGGCGCGATCGGGGTGGCTGCGGCCGAGCAGCTCGACAAGGCGCTCGCGGAAGCGCGCGTGCGCGACGCTGCCGCTCTCGTGATCCGGCTCGACACGCCCGGCGGGCTCGTCACCTCGACCCGGACGATGATCAAGGCGATCCTGGGCGCGCCGACGCCGGTGATCCTCTGGGTCGCACCGGCCGGAGCCCGGGCGGCTTCGGCCGGCACCTATCTGAGCTACGCCGCCCATGTCGCGGCGATGGCACCGGGCACGCATCTCGGGGCCGCGACACCCATCGCACTGGGCGCACCGCCCGGCCCGTCGCGCGAGCCGGGCCGGGAGGGCGAGCGGCCGAGCGGCGACGCCGCCGAACGCAAGGCCGTCAACGACGCCACCGCCTATCTCCGGGCGCTCGCTCAGCTGCGCGGTCGCGACGCGGAATGGGCCGAGGCGGCGGTCGAGCGCGCGGCGACCTTGACTGCCGAAGAGGCGGCCGCGCGAGGGGTGGTCGACCTCTTGGCCGGCACGATCGAGGAGCTGCTCGCCAAGGCGCACGGCCGGACCGTGAAGATGGCCGAGGGCGAGCGGGTGCTCGATGTCGCGGATCGGCGGCTCGAGAACCTCGAGCCCGGGCTCAGGCTCCGGGTGTTGCAGGCGATCGCCGATCCCAACATCGCCTTCGTCCTGCTGCTGCTCGGGGTCTACGGCATCCTCTTCGAATTCTGGAATCCGGGAACCTTCGTCCCCGGCATCGTCGGCGGGATCTGTCTCTTCCTGGCGCTCGCCGCCTTGAGCGTGCTGCCCGTGCAGACGGCGGGGGTGGGCCTGTTGCTGTTGGGCATCGCGCTCATGGTCGCCGAGGCCTTCACCCCGGGCATCGGGATCCTCGGGCTCGGCGGGCTCGTGGCCTTCGCGGCGGGAGCCTTCTTCCTGTTCGATCCGGCCGCGGCCGATTTCGACCTCCGCGTCGCCTGGCCGGTGGTGATCGCCGCCACGGGCGTCTCCGCGCTGCTGCTGATGGGTGTGCTGGGGGCCGCCCTCGGCGCGCGCCGACGGCGCGTGGTCTACGGCGCGGAGGCGATTCTCGGGGCCGAGGGCGAGGTGGTGAGCTGGGAGAACGGCCGCGGGCGGGTCCGCGTCCTGGGCGAGCTCTGGGCGGCGCGCGCCGCGCGGCCGCTGCCCGCCGGCACGATCGTCCGGGTCACCGGCCGCAAGGGCCTCGTGCTGACCGTCGAGCCGATCCGGGAGGAGCCGTCTTGAGGATCGACCTGGTTTCCGATCTGATCGCGACCGGCCTGCCGCTGGCCGCGATCCTGGTGATCCTGGCCTATTCTTTCCGCATCTTGCGCGAATACGAGCGCGGTGTCGTTTTCATGCTGGGCCGCTTCTGGAAGGTGAAGGGGCCGGGTCTCGTGATCGTGATCCCGCTCGTCCAGCAGCTCGTCCGGGTCGATCTGCGGACCCGGGTCCTGGACGTGCCGAGCCAGGACGTGATCAGCCGCGACAACGTCTCGGTCAAGGTCAACGCGGTCGTCTATTACCGCGTCCTCGACCCGGAGAAAGCGATCATCAACGTGGTCGACTTCGACGAGGCGACGAGCCAGCTCGCCCAGACCACCCTTCGCTCGGTGCTCGGCCAACACGAGCTCGACGAGATGCTGGCCGAGCGCGACAAACTCAACGCCGACATTCAGCGGATCCTGGACGCCCAGACCGACGCCTGGGGGATCAAGGTCTCGAACGTCGAGCTCAAGCACGTCGACTTGAACGAGAGCATGATCCGAGCGATCGCCAAGCAGGCCGAGGCCGAGCGTCTCAGGCGGGCCAAAGTGATCGACGCCGAGGGCGAGCTCCAGGCCGCCGAGAAGCTCGCTCAGGCGGCCGAGATCCTGAGCCGGCGGCCGGAGGCCATGCAGCTACGCTATCTCGGTACGTTGCTGCAGATCGCGAGCGAGCGATCGAACACGATCGTCTTCCCGCTGCCGGGCGAGTTGTTGGCCGGGCTCACCGGGCGGCGCGAGGCGGCGGGTTGAGCAGCCGCCCTCGGGTGGCGGCCGGGACGGGGCCTCGCGCGTCGGGGCCGGTCTTCCGCACGGCGGGCGCCGGAGTCGGCCTGACCCACATCTCGCTCGGAGCTCGTCCTTCTCGCCGCGGTCTCCTGGACGGCCGGTTCGGGGACCGGCGGTGAGGGGAGTGGTCGGCGGGTGCGCCGTGCGGGCCTGCCGCGAGGGGCCGGGCGTCAGGAGGCGGCGGGCCGAGCGCCGTCGACCGGGCCCTAGGGCTCCTCGAGCGGGTCGGGGGCGGCGTTATTCGACCATCGCCGGCGCGGAAGCGAGCGGGGTCGAGGGAACCCGCTCGCCCAGGAGCTCGAAGGCGCGCACCGGCCGCTCGCGGCCGCGGGCCGAGAGAGTGCCGATCTCGGCGAAGCGGAAGGCGGCCTCGGTCTCGGCCGTGATCGCCTCGCTCACCACGATCGCCACCTCCTGCTCGCCCTCGACCCGCTCCCGGGCGAGCTCCATGAGCCTCTGGGCCAGGTTCACGGTGTCGCCCACCACCGTGTAGTCGAGCTTGCCGGGGGCGCCGATGTTGCCGACCAGGAGCGGGCCGCGGTGAATCCCGATGCGGACCTTGAAGACCGGCTCCCCCGCGGCCCGCTTGCGGGCGTTGTCGGCCTCCACCGCGCGGCGGATGGCGAGCGCGGTCCGGCAGGCGCGGTGCGCCCGGTTCTTGATCTTTTCGGGTGCTCCCCAGAAGGCGAGCATGCCGTCGCCCAGATATTTGTCGACCGTGCCGCCCTCCCCTTCCACACAGCGGGCGAGCAGCGCGAAATGCTCGTTCAGGAGGCGGGCGACCTCGGACGGCGGCAGGCCCTCGGCGATCGCGGTGAAGCCCTGGATGTCGGTGAACATCACCGAGAGGTCGCGCTCGCGCGACGGCACCGCGTCCGGTCGGCCGGCGCGGACCAGCCGCTCCACCAGGCTCTTGGGCACGTAGGTGGCGAACGCCTTCAAGGTTGCGAGCATCGCGTTGAAGGCGCGGGCGAGCGCGTCGAGCTCGGCGAGTCGACTCGGCGGCAAGGGCTCGAGGGCATCGAGCTCGAGGCTCGAGACCCGCTCGACCGCGGCCGTGACGCGCGTCACCGGCCGGGCGAGCCGACGGCCGACGGCCACCGCGGCGATGACCGCGACGATCGTGATGGCGAGCGCGGCGAGGCCGAACAGGCGAAGCGGCATGAGCACGGGGTGGATCGCGACCTCGGGGAGGACGAGGCCCACGGTCCAGGGCCGCCCGCCGGTGCGCTCGAGCTTCTTGTAGAGGACGAGCTCGCTCATCCCGCCGCCACGCGGCACGCGAACGACGGTGAGGTCGCTGCGCCCGAGGCTCGGCCAGCTCGCGAGCCGCTCGCCGCTCGCGATGCCGCGCAGGGCCGGATCGGCGAAGCGCTCGATCGGGACGAGCGGCTCCTGCCGGCTACCGGAGGGGACGAGGCGCAGCAGCGGATGGGCGAGCACCCGGTCGCCGCCCAAGAGCACGAAGGGGCGAGCCTCGCCGTTGCCGGAGAGGTCTTCGACCAGGGCGGAGAGCCGACCGACGCTGATCCCGGCGGCCACCAGGGCGAGGAGCTCGCCGTCGCGGCGCACCGGGTGGAGGACCAACAGCACCGCCTCGCCGAGCCGGCCGCCGAAGACCGGTTCGACCCACACCGGGCCCGTGGCGTCGCGGGCGAGGGCGATACGGCGCTCGACCATCGGGTCGCGCCCGCCGCCGGGCGGTTGGCCGATCGGCTCGATGCTGCCGTCGCCGCGCCGCAGCACGCCCGAGACCGCGCCGTCGACCGTCGTCACGCCGATCCCGGTGAGCTCGGCATGGCCGGCCAGGAGCGCCCGCAGCACGGGCTCGAGGCCGTCCCGGTCGGCCGGCTCGAGGCGGCCCTCCTCGAGGAGCTCGGCGAGGCTCGCCGCGTCGCGCTCGGCCCGCTCGAGATGTTCGACCAGCCCGCGCTCGAGGCCCGAGACGGCGCGGCTCGCACGCTGCGCGAGAAGCTCGCGGGTGAGGTCACGGACGACGAGCCAGCCGGCGAGGGCCGCGGCTGCCACGCCCACGAGGACGATGCCGCCGAGCGTGACGCCCAGGAGCGTGCTGAGCCGGATCGCTCGCCTCACCTTTCTGCCGCCTCCGCCCGCGTACGATCGGTTCTTTCGGGCCGCGTTGCCGCCGGCCGCCCGTGCCCTTATATGCGGGACGCGGCCCGCCCGTCTGCCCCGCACCTCCCGAGAGCGAGATGGACCTGCGCAACATCGCGATCATCGCGCACGTCGACCACGGCAAGACCACGCTCGTGGACCGGCTCCTGCAGCAGTCCGGCACCTTTCGCGACAACCAGCAGGTCCCGGACCAAGCGCTCGATTCGAACGAGCTCGAGCGCGAGCGGGGGATCACCATCCTCGCCAAGTGCACTTCGTTGGTCTGGCGGGGGGTGCGGATCAACATCGTGGACACGCCCGGCCACGCCGATTTCGGCGGCGAGGTCGAGCGCATCCTCTCGATGGTCGATTCCTGCCTCTTGCTCGTGGACGCCGCCGAGGGGCCGATGCCGCAGACCAAGTTCGTGCTCGGCAAGGCCTTGAAGCGTGGCCTGCGGCCGATCGTCGTGGTCAACAAGGTCGACAAGCCCGACCAGCGCGCCGAGGCCGTGCTCAACGAGGTGTTCGACCTGTTCGCGGCCCTCGACGCCAGCGACGAGCAGCTCGACTTCCCCCATTTGTTCGCCTCGGCCAAGCAGGGCTGGGCGGTCGAGCGGCTCGAGGATCCGCGGGTCGACATGGCGCCGCTCTTCGAGCGGATCCTGGCGCACGTGCCGGCGCCGCGGGTCGAGACCGAGGGTCCCTTCCGCATGCTGGTCTCGATCCTCGAGGCCAACCCCTATCTCGGCCGCATCCTCACGGGCCGGATCGAGAGCGGCCGCATCCGGCCCGGCGCGGTGATGAAAGCGATCGCCCGCGACGGCCGGCCGCTCGAGAGCGCACGAGTGACCAAGCTCCTCGCCTTCCGCGGGCTCTCCCGCCAGCCGATCGAGGAGGCGGAGGCGGGCGACATCGTGGCGGTGGCCGGTTTCGAGAAGGCGACGGTGGCCGACACGCTCGCCGATCCCGCGGTCGAGACACCGCTTCCGGCGCAGCCGATCGACCCGCCTGTCATCTCGATGACCTTCCGGGTGAACGACGGGCCTTTCGCCGGCCAGGACGGGACCAAGGTCACGTCGCGGCAGATCCTCGACCGCCTCTTGCGCGAGGCCGAGGGCAACGTCGCCATCCGCGTCAAGCCGAGTGCGGAGAAGGACGCCTTCGAGGTCGAGGGGCGTGGCGAGCTGCAGATGGCGGTTCTGATCGAGACCATGCGGCGCGAGGGCTACGAGCTCTGCGTGGGCCGGCCCCGGGTACTGGTCGAGACCGATCCCGAGACCGGCGAGCGGCTCGAGCCGGTCGAAGAGGTGGTGATCGACGTCGACGAGGAATTCACCGGGATCGTGGTCGAGAAGCTGACCCGCAGGCGGGCCGAGCTCCTCGACATGCGGCCGGCCGGGGCGGGCAAGCAGCGGCTCGTGCTCAAGGCGCCGGCGCGGGCCCTCATCGGCTATCACGGCGAGTTCCTGACCGACACCCGCGGCACGGGTGTGTTGAACCGGACCTTCGCCGGATTCGAGCCCTGGAAGGGACCGATCCAGCAGCGGCATACGGGTGTATTGGTGTCGACCGAGCAGGGCGAAGCGGTCGCCTACGCGCTCTGGTATCTCCAGGAGCGCGGGCCGCTCTTCGTCCGGCCGGGTGACAAAGTCTATTCGGGGATGATCATCGGCGAGCACACCCGCGACAACGATCTCGAGGTCAATCCGTTGCGCGAGAAGAAACTCACCAACATCCGCGCCGCCGGCAAGGACGACAACGTGCTCTTGACCCCGCCGATCGAGATGACCCTAGAGAAGGCGATCGCCTTCATCGCCGAGGACGAGCTCGTGGAAGTGACGCCCAAGGCGATCCGGCTCAGGAAGCGGCTGCTCGACCCGCACGCCCGGCGTCGGGCGGCGCGTCAGAAGGAGGTCGCCTGACCGGCGTTCGGGCGTAGCGGTTTGCGCTTCGGCGCGTAACGCTGCCTCGAGGCGTCCGGAACAGGCTGCGCCCCGCATCGTTGGCGTCGCGGTTCGACGACCTGCGGGGCGGACCCACGGCCCGTTCGTTCGATCACGGCCGTGCGCGTGCCCGGCTTCTCCTCCTCGCCTCGGCCTCGGCGCTCGCTCTCGCGCCGGTGGTCGCACCGGTACGGCTCGATGGCGACCAGGGCCTCGTCCCCGAGAGCGCGCAGGTCGACGCTTGTCGCTTTCGGGC
>DAIOUO010000168.1:0-7633 GCA_036759485.1 Geminicoccaceae bacterium
GAATCGGCGTGGTCGTCCTCGACGACGACCAGACCGTCAGCGTCGGCAGCCGGGCGATCTGCTGGTCGAAGCGGACCCTCGAGATCTACGACCGGCTGGGCCTCGGCCGACGTCTGCTCGACAAAGGTGTCACCTGGAAGGTCGGCAAGGTCTATTTCCGGGACCGGCTCGCCTACGAGTTCGATCTCTTGCCCGAGCCGGGCCACCTTATGCCGGCCTTCGTCAACCTCCAGCAATACCACCTCGAGGAATGGCTCGTGGAGGCCTGCGCCGCGAGCGGCCGGGTGGATCTGCGCTGGCGCTCGAAGGTCGTCGCGGTCGAGCCCGGCCCCGATTCGGTCGCCCTCGAGGTCGAGACGCCCGAGGGCCGCTACCGGCTCGATGCCGGCTGGTGCCTCGCCTGCGACGGCGCGCGCTCCTTCGTACGCGAGGCCCTGGGCCTGCCGTTCCGTGGCCAGGTGTTCCGAGACCGGTTCCTGATCGCCGACGTGATCATCCGCGGCGTCGACTTCCCGGCCGAGCGTCGCTTCTGGTTCGACCCGCCCTTCCATCCGGGCCAGTCGGTCCTCCTGCACAAGCAGCCGGACGATCTCTGGCGGATCGACTTCCAGCTCGGCGCCGAGGCCGACCCCGAGGCCGAGAAGGACCCGGCACGGGTGCTCGCCCGTATCCGCACCATGCTCGGGCCCGAGCCGCCGCTCGAGCTCGAATGGGTGAGCGTCTACACCTTCCGCTGCCGCCGGCTCGAGCGCTTCCGCCACGGCCGTGTGCTGTTCGTGGGCGACAGCGCCCACCAGGTGAGCCCGTTCGGGGCCCGCGGTGGCAACGGCGGCGTCCAGGACGCCGACAATCTCGCCTGGAAGCTCGCCGCGGTCCTGCACCGGGCGGCCCCCGAGACGTTGCTCGACAGCTACGACGCCGAGCGGATCCCGGCTGCCGACGAGAACATCCTGCACTCCACCCGGGCGACCGACTTCATCACCCCGCGCAGCGAGGCGGGCCGGGCCTATCGCGACGCCGTGCTCCTGCTCGCCAGGGATCACCCGTTCGCCCGGGCCATGGTCAACGCCGGCCGGCTGTCGACCCCGCACACCTATCGAGAGAGCCCGCTCTCGACACCGGACGACGCCGACTGGTCGGGCGGCCCGGGACCGGGCGCGCCGGCCGTCGACGCGCCGCTCGCGGGCGGCGGCTTCCTCTTGCCTCGCCTGGGCGGCGAGCCCACGCTCCTCGTCTTCGGTGCCGTCGCACCGAGCGTGCCGGGTCTGCGCACCGTCCACCTGCCGGCCGCGGGCCTCGCCGCCGAGCGCTGGGACGCCCGAGCCGGGACCACCTACCTCCTGCGCCCCGACCAGCACGTCGCCGCCCGCTTCCGCGAGCCGGACCCGGCCAGGATCGCGGCGGCCCTCGCCCGGCTCTGGGGCCGCGGCGAGCCGATCGCCCGAGGGGCCGCCTGATGCGCCGACGGAACCGCGCCCTCGCTCGACTCGATCGGAGACCCCGGTGATGGCCGAGCTCGACAGGAGCCCGCGCTTTCGCGACCCGGATGCCCTGTTCGTCCGGCTCGTGCGCGCCCATCGCGACCTCTCGACCGAGCAGAGCCGGCGGCTGGATGCCGCGCTCGTGCTCCTGCTCGCCGAACGACTCGCCGATCCGGATCTGCTCGACCGCATGATCGAGACCGCCCGGGCGGCGGTGCTGCAGGGGGAGGCGCCGGCGTGAGGCTCGTGCTCTGGGGTTACTGGCGCTCCTCGGCCTCCTGGCGGGTGCGGATCGCGCTCGCTCTCAAGGGCCTCGCTCACGAGTATCGCGCGGTCGATCTCGTGCGGAACGAGCAGGCCGATCCGGCCTACCGCGAGAAGCACCCGCAGGCGCTGGTGCCCACCCTCGAGGTCGACGGCAGGCCCCTCGTCCAGTCGCTCGCGATCCTCGAATGGCTCGAGGAGACCTTCCCGGAGCCGGCGCTCCTGCCCGGCGATCCCTTCGCCCGGGCGCGGGTCCGCGGTTTCGCCCTCGCCATCGCCTGCGAGCTGGCACCTCTCTCCAACCTCGCGGTCCGCCGCCATCTCGAGCGCGACCTCGGCCTCGACGAGGCCGCCCAGAACCGCTGGCACCATCGCTGGCTCGAGGCGGGGCTCTCCGCCTGCGAGCGCACGGCCCGAGGCGAGGCCGGCCCCTTCTGCTTCGGCCCGACACCGACCCTGGCCGACTGCCTGCTCGTACCGCAGCTCTACAACGCCCGCCGCTACGGCTTCCCGCTCGACCCCTTCGCACGGCTTCTGGAGGCCGAAGCGGCGATGCTGGCGCTCGATCCGGTCCGCCGCACCGTACCCGAGCTCCAACCCGACGCGCCTCGCGCCTGAGCCGCCTGCCGCCCGATCCGGTGCCGTCCGCCTCGGCGCGGCCGCGAACCTCCCTCGACGCGCCGCGCAGGCGGGCGCCACGACCGTGCGGGTCTGCGCACCGGACCCGGGCCGGGCCGAACCGGCGACCGGTCGGCCGGCGGATCGCCCGCTCCACAGGGCGGCGAGCGATGCCGACAGCCGGCGCAGGAACGCGATCGCCGCCCGGACCGAGTCCGGCACCGACGGGACGGGCAGTCGGAGCATGCGGGTCGTCATGCACCCGCCCTAGCGCGTTCGAGTTAACGAAGGCTTACCGTACCGAGCGCGCTTGCCCGCCGCGGTCCGGCGCGGCTAGCCCAGGGGCATGGCCGTGATCGCCGAGGCGCTCTCGACGGTGGTGCTGGTCGTGGCGCTCGGGCTCGTCCTGCGCCGCAGCGGGGCGGTGCCGGCGGCCTCCTGGGCGCCGATCGAGCGGCTCACCTACTTCGTCCTCTTCCCCGCCCTGCTGTTCGTCGAGCTGGCCCGCGCCGAGCTCGGGGGCACCGGTGCGGCTCGGATCGCCCTCGTGCTCGTGGCGGCCCAGCTCGCGATGGCGGCGGTCGCCTTCGCGCTCCGCCGGCCCCTGGCGCTCGACGGGCCGCAGCTCGGCGCCCTGGTCCAGGGTGTGGTGCGCTGGAACAGCTACACGGCCTTGGCCCTCGCACCGCTCCTCTTCGGCCCGGCGGCCCTCGGCCCCGCCGCCGTCGCGGTGGGGTCGCTCACACCCGTGGCCAATCTCGTGAGCGTGTGGGTG
Organism: Geminicoccaceae bacterium; assembly: GCA_036759485.1. Classification (GTDB taxonomy): domain Bacteria; phylum Pseudomonadota; class Alphaproteobacteria; order Geminicoccales; family Geminicoccaceae; genus JANXAZ01. The sequence goes on from DAIOUO010000168.1 coordinate 3,139, forward strand.
CTGGCGCGCCACGGCCCCGGGCCGCGCGCTCGGCTCGCCGTCCTGCGGGGGCTCGCCACCAACCCGCTCCTCCTCGCCTGCCTCGCCGGCCTCGCCTGGAACCTGCTCGGGCCGCCCTTGCCGCGCTTCCTGCTCGACGCCCTCCTCGTCCTGGGCCGCGCCACCTTGGCCCTCGGGCTCCTCGCCATGGGGGCGGCGCTCGAGCCGATCCGCGGCGGCACCGCGGTCCGCGTGATCGCGGCCGCCGCCCTCGGCCGGCTGCTGCTCGAGCCGTTCCTCGCGATCGGCCTCGCCCGCCTGGTGGGCCTCGAGGGGACGGCGCTCGGGGTGGTGGCGCTCTGCAGCGCGGTGCCGACCTCGAGCACCGCCTATCTCCTGGCCCGCGCGCTCGGCGGCGACGCCGAGCTGACGGCCGCGATCACGACCGTGACGACGGTCCTCGCGATCCTCACCCTGCCGGTGGTGCTGACACTCGTGCTCTGAGGCGCCGGGCGGAGCTTCGAGCCGATCCGCGAGCGGGCCGAGCGGCGCCGCCTCGCGGGACCGGCGAGGCGGCACGGGCGAGCAGGCGAGGCGCCGCCCGCGAGGCGCGTCGGTGCAGCCTGCGGGTGGCGAGCGCGCCGGCCGAGGCGAGTGCCGCGAGCGTGGCACCGCTGCGGTTCGGCGGCGCGCGGTCTCGGAGGTGCAGCACGTGGAGCGGCAGGACGAGCGCCGGGGGCTCGACGGCGCGGCCGAAGCCGGCCCACCGCGACGAGGCGGCGGCGGCGGGCGACGGGAGCCGCGACCGGCACCGGGCGCGGGACGGTCCGAGGAGCGGACGGGGCCGGCCCGTGCCCGAGCCGCCCCTCGAACGTGGCCCGCCACGACGCCCCTCGCGGCCACCGCTGCCGTTCGAGCCGCCGCCTGCCGACCCGTGGCTGCCCTTCGAGCCGCAGCCGCCCTTCGAATCGTCGCCGCCCTTGCCGCCTTCCGAGCCCCGCGGCCGCCACGCGGCGGACACCGACCACCCCGGCGGCCGGTCGGACCTCTCCCTCGCCCGTTCGAGCGCCTCGTCCCCCCGCGGCCCCGCCGCCGCCTCGACCGGGCGGGCGGCGCGGAGCCTCGCTGGACCGTGTGGTCCGCTGCGAATCCGCCGAACCGAAGCCCGCGCCCTCGGACCCGGATCGCCGAGTGCCGTGACGTCTTTCGTCGCCGCCCGACCTCTTTCCCCGTCTTCGGGCGCGATCCGACGGTCGTCTTTTCTCGCGACCTCGGGGTGGAGACGGTGTCGGGCCTAATCCCTCCCGACGCCCGTCGCCTCGTGCGAAGGCGCTGCGCGCGCCGCGCCGTGGCGCCGGCCGCTGCGGCCTGCTAGGCCGGTGCGCGTCCGCAGGGGAAACCGACATGACGGCGATCCACGATCTCTCGGCGGCCGAACTCGCCGCCGCCTACCGCAAGAAGACGCTCTCGCCGGTCGAGGCGACGGAGGCGGCGCTCGCCCGGATCGAGGCCTGCGACCGTACGCTCAACGCCATGTACCTCGTCCTCGCCGACCGTGCCCTCGACCAGGCGCGGGAGAGCGAGGCGCGCTTCCGGCGCGGCGAGCCGCTCTCGCCGCTCGACGGCGTGCCGGTCACGATCAAGGACAATGTCGCCACTGCCGGCACGCCGACCCCGATCGGCACCCGCGCCCTCGCCGGCGGGCCGATCGCCGGTACCGACGCACCACCGGCGGCCCGGCTGCGCGAAGCCGGCTGCGTGCTGCTCGGCAAGACCACGATGCCGGATTTCGGGATGCTCGCGTCCGGCGTCTCGAGCTTCCACGGTGTGACCCGCAACCCCTGGAACGCGGCCCGCAACACCGCGGGCTCGAGCTCCGGGGCTGGAGCCGCCGTGGCCGCCGGCTACGGACCCCTCGCGCTCGGCACCGACATCGGCGGCTCGGTCCGGCTGCCCGCCGCCTGGTGCGGAATCTTCGCCTTGAAGCCGAGCCTCGGCCGGGTGCCGATCGACCCGCCCTTCCTCGGCCGGGTGACCGGGCCCATGACGCGCACCGTGAGGGACGCGGCCCTCCTCATGGACGAGCTCGAGAAGCCCGATCCGCGCGACTACATGGCGCTGCCCTACGCGCCGCAGCACTATGCGCGCGATCTCGAGCGCGAGCCTCGCGGCCTGCGCCTCGGTCTCCTGCTCGACATCGGTGCCGGGCTGCCGCCGACCGCCGCGGTCCGCGCCGCGGTCGAGGACGCCGCCCGCCGCTTCGAGGCCGCGGGTGCCGTGGTCGAGCCGGTCGATCCCTTCCTCGAGCGGCGGCTCTACGACGCCCTCGACCTCTTCTTCCGTGCCCGGCTCGCGGCCCAGCTCCTCGAGCTGCCGCCCGAGCGGGTGGCGGGCGTCCTGCCCTTCGTGCGCGACTGGGCCATGGCGGCGGTCCGCTCGAGCGCGATCGAGGGAGCACGCGCGCTCGCCGACCTCTTCGAGATGCGCCGGCGTTGTCAGGAGGTGCTCAACCGCTTCGACTATCTTCTGACCCCCACCATACCGATCCCGCCCTACGCCGCCGAGGACGCCTGCCCGGGCAACGACCTCGAGCGGCCGTTCGAACACATCGCCTTCACCGCCCCCTTCAACCAGTCCGAGCAGCCGGCCTGTTCGGTGCCCTGCGGTGTCGACGAGGAAGGCCTGCCGATCGGCCTGCAGATCGTGGGCCGGCGGTTCGACGATCGGGGCGTGTTGCAGATGGCTCGTGCCTTCGAGCGCATCCGGGCGCCCCTGCCACCCTGGCCCATGGGCTGAGCCCGAGTGGAGGGCGGCCGGCCGGCCCGCTATAGTGGAGGCGGCTCGCCACCACGGCGAGGCCGTCGCGGACGGACCGCTCTTCGATGAACGTCAACCTCGAACCCATCGCCGCGAACCTGGAGCGCCTGCTGCAAGGGCGACGCGAGCTCGAGGCGCGGCTCGATCGCATCGAGGAGCGGACGGGCGAACTCGAAAGCCGCGACAGCGAGCTCGGCGACGAGACCACGGTGCTCGCCGACACGGCGCTGTGCTCCTCGAGCGAGCACACGGCCCGGGGCGGCGTGCAGAGCCGACCGGAGCGCCCCGAGGAGCGGATCGGCCGGCTCGAGCGGACCCGGCCCGGCGCACCGTGAGCGCACCGGGCGGAAAGGGCGCCCCTTGAGCGAGATCGGCGAGGCGGCCGCGACCGCGTTTCGGCTCCTGCTCGCGGCCGACCCCGAGCTTCTCGCGATCGTGGCCCTCTCCCTCGAGGTGAGCCTGACCGCGACCGCGCTCGCGGCCCTTCTGGGCCTGCCGCTCGGCGCGCTCCTGGCGCTCGCCCGCTTCCCGGGCCGGGGCCTTCTCGTCCTCTTGGTCGACACCGGTATGGGCCTGCCGCCCGTGGTCGTCGGCCTCCTCGTCTATCTCCTGCTCTCGCGGGCGGGGCCGCTCGGCGGGTTCGGCCTCCTCTTCACGCCGACCGCCATGGTGATCGCCCAGACCGTGCTCGTCACACCGATCGTCGCGGCCCTCGCCCGCTCGGCCGTGGCCGACCTCCTCGAGGATTATCGCGAGCACCTCGCCTCGCTCGGCATCCGCACCCTCGCGGCCGTGCCGATCCTCCTCTGGGACGCCCGCTACCGGCTCGCCACCGCCTGCCTGGCCGGCTTCGGCCGGGCGGCCGCCGAGGTCGGAGCCATCCTGATCGTGGGGGGCAACATCCGCGGCCACACCCGCACCATGACCACGGCCATCGCCCTCGAGACCAGCAAGGGCGCGCTCGCCCAGGCCCTGGCCCTGGGGATCGTCCTGCTGCTCGTGGTGCTGGCCGTCAACTTCGCCGTCGCCGGCCTCGCCCGGGCGGCGCGCCGGATCGAGGGATGATCGGCCGGCTCGCCCCGGTCGTCGGACCCGCGCCGGCTCCGCTCCTGCCGCTCCTGGTCGAGGGGCTCGTGGTCGAGGCGGCCGGCCGCCGCCTCCTCGACGGCCTCTCCTTCACCCTGGAGCCGCATCGCTGCACCGTCGTCCTGGGTCCCAACGGTGCCGGCAAGAGCCTGCTGCTCCGGGTCCTGCACGGCCTCGTCCCGCCGGATCGCGGCCGGCTCCTGTGGGCCGATCCGGACCCGCTCCGCCGCCGGCTCGCCCAGGCCTTCGTCTTCCAGAAGCCGGTGCTCTTGCGCCGCTCGGTGCGGGGCGATCTCGCCGTGGCCCTCGCCGCCCGCGGCGTGCCCGGGCGCGAGCGCCGGGCGCGGATCGCCGAGGCCCTCGCCCTCGTGGGCCTCGAGGGCTTCGAGCGGCGGGCTGCCCGCACCCTCTCGGGGGGCGAGCAGCAACGCCTGGCGCTGGCCCGCGCCTGGGCGCTCAGGCCCCAGCTCCTCCTCCTCGACGAGCCCACGGCGAGCCTCGATCCGGCCGCTACCCGGCGGGTCGAGGCCATCCTCGCCGACCTGCGGGCCCGCGGCGTGACGATCGTGATGAGCACCCACGATCTCGGCCAGGCGCGCAGGCTCGCCCAGGA
>DAIOUO010000169.1:0-4919 GCA_036759485.1 Geminicoccaceae bacterium
CCTCTATAGTCCGCCCGCCGCCCGAGGCGGCCGGTCGGAGCGTGGCGCAGCCTGGTAGCGCACCAGCATGGGGCGCTGGGGGTCGTGGGTTCGAATCCCGCCGCTCCGACCATTCCTCCCGCGACCGCGCGCCCGACGCCGTCGCGACCCGCCCCCCGAATTCGGAGAGCGACCCTTGCCCGTGGTGGCCGACCTCGTGCTCCGCGACGGCACGATCTGGCGCGGTCGAGGAGCCGGCCGCTGCACCGCCCTCGCCGTGCGCGGCGAGCGGGTCCTCGCGACGGGCGACGAGGAAGCGATCGCGGCCCTCGTCGGTCCCGGCACCCGGGTGGTCGATCTCGCCGGCCGGCTCGCGGTTCCCGGGCTGAACGACGCCCATCTCCACCTCCTGCCGCTCGGCCTCGCCATGCTCGCGGTCGACGTGCGACCCGAGGTCGTGCCGACCCTCGACGCCCTCCTGGGCCGCATCGCCGCGGCCGCGGCTGACCGGCCGCCGGGCAGCTGGATCGTCGCCCGTGGCTACGACCATTTCGCCCTCGACGTCCGTCGCCATCCCACCGCCGACGAGCTCGAGCGGGCCGCCCCGGGCCGGCCCTGCGTGCTGGTCCGCGCCTGCGGCCACATCTGGGTGGCGAGCCGCTCGGCACTCGCCGCCGCCGGCCTCGACGATACGGCCGAATCGCCGCCCGGCGGCCTCGTCGAGAAGCGCGACGGCCGCCTCACCGGGCTTCTCGCCGAGCACGCCCGTGCCCCCGTCGAGCGGGTGATGCCGGCTCCGAGCGACGCCGAACTCGTGGATGCCATCGAGCGCGCCGGCCGCCATTGCCTCGAGCGCGGCGTGACCTCGGTGATGGACGCCGCGGTCGGCATCCGCGCGGGCATGCGCGAGATCGAAGCCTATCGGGAGGCTCGACGCGCCGGCCGGCTGCCCGTCCGCACCCACCTCTGCCTGTTGGGCGAGGCGCAGGGGATCGTCGAGGAATGCTGGCGGGCCGGGCTCGTGACCGGCGCGGGCGATGCGATGCTCGGCATCGGCCCGGTCAAGATCTTCACCGACGGCTCGGCCGGCGGCCGCACCGCGGCGATGAGCGAGCCCTATCTCGGCGAGCCGGGCGGCACCGGCATCCTCTGCCTGCCCGACGACGAGCTCCGGGCGCTCGTCGCCTCCTACCACGCCCGCGGCTACCGGCTCGCCCCGCACGCAATCGGCGATCGGGCCATCGACCGGGTTCTCGATGCCTACGAGGGCGCGCTCGAGGGTCGGCCGGCGCACGCCCGGCGGCATCGGATCGAGCATTGCGGCTTCGTCCGCGACGACCAGCTCTCCCGCATGCGCGCCCTCGGCATCGAGCCCTCGCCCCAGCCCGTCTTCGTCCGCGACTTCGGCGATCTCTACCGCGCGGTTCTGGGCGAGGCGCGCGCCGCCCGCGCCTACCCGCTCCGGACCTGGCTCGAGCGGGGCTTCCATCCGGCGGTCGGCACCGATGCGCCCGTCTGCGCGGTCGATCCCCTGCCCAACCTGCACGCCATGCTCACGCGACGGACTCGGAGCGGCACCGTCCTCGGCCCGGAGCAGCGGGTCGAGGTCGAGGACGCGCTCTATTGTTACACCGAGGCCGGCGCCCGGCTCGAGGGTAGCGAGGCCGTCAAGGGTCGCCTCCTGCCCGACATGCTCGCCGACATCGCGGTCTTCGACCGCGACCTCCTCGCGATCGAGCCGGATGCGCTCCTCGAGGCGCGCTGCGATCTCGCGATCCGCGGCGGGGCGGTCGTCTTCGAGCGGAGGGAGTGAGCCGGACCGATCGGCCGAGCGGCGCCACCGGCTGCGCTCGGCCTCTCGCGCCCGCGTCGCCGCTCCGGGTCGCGGGCCTAGCCTTCCACCCGCGCCGGCAGCGTCGTCCGTTCGACGAACCGCTCCCGCCCGGCCAGCAGCTTCTCGACGGCCCGGGCGTGGACCAGCTCGCCCTCGACGAACAGCTCGTGGTTCTGCTCGATCCGCGCCGGATCGTAGGCGTAGTTGACCATGATCCCGTAGGACTCGGCGAGGCCTTTCGGTGAGGTGTCGGCCAGCCAGTTGATCCGCTCGAGGCGGGCACCGTTGCCGAGATGGAAGCGGGCGACGGGGTCGATCGGCCGGCCGTTGCGGCGTGCCTTGAGGAGATACCAGGCGCAGAGCCCGGTGAGCACCGGCCGCAGCGCCTCGGCGAGCTCGCCCTCCTCGTGCCAGCCGGGCTCGGCCAGGCGGGCGAGCAGAGCCCGCTCCTCCTCGCTCACGGGTGCGCTGCCGGCGGCGAGCTCGGCCGCGAGCCAGCGGGAAAAACCCGGCACCGGCGAGAGCGTGGCGAAGCGGCCGATGCGCGGGAGTTCGGCCTGGATCGTCGCCACCACGAGCTTGATCAGGAAATTGCCGAGCGTGACGCCCCTGAGCCCGTCCTGGCAGTTGCTGATCGAGTAGAAGATCGCGCTGTCGGCCTCGGCCGGTGCGGCGATCGGCTCGGCCGGGTCGATCAAGGGCCCGATCCGCTCGGCGAGCCCGGTCGTGAGCGCCACCTGGACGAAGATCAACGGCTCCTCGGGCAGCACCGGGTGGAAGAAGGCGAAGCAGCGCCGATCGGCCGCGAGCCGCCGCTTGAAGGCCTCGAGCGAGTCGAGCCGGTGCACCTTCTCGTAGCCCTTGAGCTTCTCGAGGAGCGCCGCGGGACTGTTCCAGTCGATCCGCGCAAGGGTGAGGAAGCCCGGGTTGAACCAGGAGACCAGGAGCGCGTGCAGGTCGCGGTCGAGCTCGGAAAGCGCCGGATCCTCGCCGATCGCGCGCAGCAGCTCGGCCCGGAGCTCGACGATCGCCCGGGTGCCGCCCGGGGCGGTGTTCATTCGCCGGAACAGCTCGACCCGCGGCGCCTCGCCCACCCGCCGAAGCTCGGCGAGCGCAGCGGGTCCGGGGTTGCGCACGAAGGCCTCGGCGGCCCGCCGCACGGCTTCGAGGTCGGGTCCGAACTCGACCGCCAGAAGGCGCAGGAACGCCGCCCGCTCGGCCGCGGGCATGGTCCGCCAGGTCTCGACCAGCTCGCGGGCGAGGGCGAGGGTCGAGGCCTCTCCCCGAACCGAGAGGAGCTCGCGGCAGAGCGGCTCGACGGCGCGCCGGCGCGGGCCCAGCCGCCGCCGCAACAGATCGCGTCCGGCATCGGCGATCGAGGCCCAGAGCTGATCCAGCCGACCCGCCCGGGCGCGCGCGCCTTCGACGACCACCGACGTTCCCGCCACCATCCGCTCCATCCGCTGGCGACGGCCCCGGACCACTATGCCGCAAGCCGCAACCGGCGCCCAGCCCCGACCGGCACCCTCGATCCAGGGGCCGGCACTTTCAGTCGATGCTGACGCCCTGGCGGGCGAGCCAACGTTCGATGGCGGCGAGCGTCGGCTCGCTCACATGGTGCTCGATGCCCTCGGCGTCCTGTTCGGCGGTCGCCGGATCGACGCCGAGGGCGGCCAACAGCGCGAGCACGATCCGATGCCGCCTGCGGCAGTAGGCGGCGAGCGCCCGGCCGCGCTCGGTGAGGAAGATCGCCCGGTAGGGCTCGCTGCGGACATAGCCGTCGCGCTGCAGCCGGGCGATCGCGTTCGCGACCGTAGCCGCGGTCACGCCGAGGCGGCCGGCGAGGTCGACGGCGCGCGCTTCCCCGGTCGCCTCGGTCAGCTCGGCGATCAGCTCGACATAGTCCTCGGCGAGCTCCTGGCGGTGATCGGCGCGGGTCCGATCGAAGCGCGCCGCCCCTCGCGAAGCCCGCTCCCGCTCGCCCCTCACCGTCCGGCTCCGGCCTCTCCTCCCACGCCCGGTCGGGTGCGTCCCGATCGGGCGCGCGCCCGGGCGAACGCTCCGTAGCGCGGGGCGAAGAGGATCGAAAGGGCCAAGAGCCCACCCGCCACCACGGCGATCGTCCCGGCCGCACCGAGCCCGCGCTCGAGGCCGAGGGCGAGCGGCATCCAGGCCGCGAGCGCGTAGCCGAGCACCCCGGCCGACACCGCGAAGAGCGCGCTGAGCCCGATCTGGCGGCCCAGCCGGTCGGTCAGCATGCGGGCAGCGGCGGGCGGGCAGACGAACATGGCGATCGTCAAGATCGCCCCCACCGCATCGAACGCCGCCACCGCGGCCGCCGCACTCGCGAGCAGGAGCAGAAGGCCGATCCCGCGTGCCGGGATGCCGAGGCTCGTGGCGTGATCCGGATCGAAGCTCGCGATCGCGAGCTCTTTGCGCAGCAGGAGCAGGAAGAGCAGGACCGCGAGCGCGACGATCGCCAGGCGGACGAGCGGCTCCGGCAGGGTCGCGAGCCGTGCCGGATCGACCAGGTCCGAAGCGTCACGAGCACCCAGCCAGACGATCCCCTCGAGCGAGCCCATGAGCGCGTGCTGGACGTCGAGATGGACCGCGCGTGCCCCGCTCTGCTCGAGCAGCACGACGCCGAGCGCGAACAGGGTGGTGAGCACGACACCCATCGCGGCACCGGGCTCGATCCGCGCCGCCCGCTGGACCAGGTCGATCAGGAGCACGCTCGCGACCGACGCGGCACCGGCACCGAACATCATGGGCCAGGTGCCGACACTGCCGGTCACGAGAAACGCGATCACGATGCCCGGCAGGACGACGTGGCTCACCGCGTCGCCCAGAAGGCTTCGCCGCTGCAGCAGGAGGAAGTTGCCGAGAAGCCCACAAGCGAGGGCGGCGAGCGTGCCAGTGGCGAGCGCCGGCAGATCGATCTCGAGGAAGTCGCGCAGCTCGATCACGGCGCCGGCCGCTCCGAGCCCGGGACCGCCGCATGCAGGGCTCGGGCGAGCCGGGCGCGGCGCAGCGCCACGGCGACGATTCCGCGTTTCGGGGCGAGGACGAGGCCCGCGACGAACAGGCCTGCGAGCACGAGCACGAT
>DAIOUO010000169.1:4929-7626 GCA_036759485.1 Geminicoccaceae bacterium
GTCGGCAGCCGCGGCAGGGCTGCCGAGAGGGCGGCACCGAGCCAGCCGCCCGCCGCCCCGAAGCAGGCTGCGAGCGGCAGCATCCGGCCGAGCCGGTCGGTCCAGAGCCGAGCGGACGCCGGCGGAACGACCACGAGGGCCAGTGCGAGCACGAGCCCCACGATCTGCAGACCGATCACGAGGAGCGCCAAGAGGAGGCCGAGGAGCAGGAGATCGAGCCGGGCGGCCGGCCACCCGTGCGCCTCACCGAAGCCCGGATCGAAACAGAGGAGGCGGAGCTCCTTGAGGAGGAGGAGGGTGACGAGCACGAGGAGCGCCGCCAGCACGGCCACGAGCTCCGCCTCCTGCCGCAGCATGCCCGCGGCCGAGCCGAGGAGGAACCGCTCGAGCCCGGCCTGGCCACCGGTCGGCAGGCCCTGGACATGGCTCAAAAGAACCGTGCCCGCGCCGTAGAAGACCGCGAGCACGCTCGCGATCGCGGTATCCTCGGCGAGCCGACGGCCGGCCACGATCGCCTGGACGGCGAGGCCGCCGAGCGCCGCGCTCGCCGCGGCCCCCGCGAGCAGCAGCCCGAGCAGGCGCCCCTCGCCCCACACCGCCTGGCCCACGAGGAAGGCCGCCACGAGCCCGGGCAGCGTGGCGTGGCTCAGGGCGTCGGTCAGCATCACCCGCCGGCGCAGCAACAGAAACGTGCCGACCAGGCCGCCGGCACCGCCCAGGAACGCCGCCCCGACCGTGGCCACCGCGCTGTTGTAGCCGGCGTCCAGAAGGAGCGCCTGCACCACGGCGTCCAAGCCGCCCTCGCGCTCAGCCGGCCGAGGCGGCCGCCACGGGCCCGCCCAGCGGCACCGCACCACCATAGGCGCGGGCGAGGTTGCCGGCCGCCAGCACCTCGGCCACGGGTCCCTCGGCGATGCGGCGGACGTTCAGGAGCATCGCGCGATCGAAGACGTCGGCTACGCTCTCGAGGTCGTGATGGACCGCGATCACGGTCCGGCCGGCCGCGGCGAGCTCGCGCAGGAGCCCGATCACGACCCGCTCGCTCGCCGCGTCGATGCCGGCGAGCGGCTCGTCCAGGAGGTAGAGCCGGGCATCCTGGGCGAGTGCCCGGGCGAGGAACACCCGCTGCTGCTGGCCACCCGAGAGCTGGCCGATCTGCCGGTCGGCGAGATCGGCGAGGCCGACCCGGTCGAGCTGCGCGCGGGCTGCCTCGAGATGCCGGCGCCGAACCGGTCGGAACCAGCCGATCCGATGGTAGAGCCCCATCGCGACCACCTCGAGTGCGGTGATCGGGAACTCCCAATCGACGCTCGAGCGCTGCGGCACGTAGGCGACGAGGCCGCTCCGGCGGTCGAGCGGCCGGCCGAAGAAGCGGACCTCGCCCGCGAGCGGCGGCACGAGGCCGAGCACCGCTTTGAGGAAGGTCGATTTGCCGGCCCCGTTGGGGCCGAGGATCGCGACGAGCCCCGAGTGGGGTGCCACGAAGTCGACGTTCCAGAGCACCGGCCGGTCGTGATAGGCGACGGACAGACCGCTCACCGCGAGCGGACTCTCCGGGTCGAGCCGGTGCCGGAGCCCGGCTCCTCCCTCGACCAGTTGCAGGGGTGGTGCCATCGGGCTCAGACTCCGCTCGCGAGACGCCCGGCCATGCCGCGCGGCGGCGCCTCGCCGCCGAGGGCCCGGGCGATCACCGTGACATTGTGGTCGATCATGCCGACATAGGTGCCCTCCCAGGTGCCCGGGGCGCCCATCGCGTCGGAGAACAGCCGGCCGCCGATCCGCACCGCCCGGCCGCGCGCCGCCGCCCCCTCGACGAGCGCCTTCACGTTGCGCTCGGCGACCGAGCTCTCGACGAACACCGCGCCGATGCCGCGTTCCACGATCAGCCGCACGAGCCCCTCGATCTCGGAGAGCCCGGCTTCGCTCTCGGTCGATAGCCCCTGGATCCCGCGCACCTCGAAGCCGTAGGCGCGGCCGAAATAGCCGAAGGCGTCGTGCGCGGTGATCAGCACCCGCCGCTCCGCCGGCACACTCGCGAGCACGCCGCGCGCATAATCCTCGAGCGCGTCGAGCTCGGCCCGATAGACCCGGGCCCGCTCGGCGTAGCCGGCCGCATCCGGCGGATCGAGCCGGGCGAGCTCGTCGCGGACCACGTCCACGAGCTCGCGCCAGAGGCCCACGTCCATCCAGATGTGCGGATCGAACTTGCCGGCGAACTCGGGATGCGCCAGCAGGCGCTCGACCGGCAGCCGCTCGGCCAGCCGGATCACCGGCTTCTCGCGGGCCAAGGCGTCGAGGAGATCCTCGAGCTGAGCCTCGAGCCCGAGACCGTTGGCGAGCACGAGGTCGGCCCGGCGCAGCGCCAGCACGTCGGCTCGGGTCTGCCGGTAGGTGTGCGGATCCACCCCCTCGCCCATGAGCGAGCGGACCTCCGCGCGATCACCGGCGATCCGCCCGGCGAGATCGGCGATCTGGGCGATGGTCGTGACGATGGAGAGCCTGCCCGCGCCGCGCGCCGCGGCCGGGACGAGGCTCGTGGCGAGGAGTGTCGCGAGGACCCGGCGGCGCAGCATCGAGCGGCTCCCTCGATCCGGCGGCGCCCCGTGCTCCGTGAGCGCCTCCGTGGATCCAGCGCACACTCGAAAAGTTAGCGCAACCTAAAAATGTCGTCAAGAGCTGAACCCGGAACCTCTCCAA
>DAIOUO010000170.1:0-233 GCA_036759485.1 Geminicoccaceae bacterium
TCCCTGGTCACCGTGCCCTTGGGTCCGGTCGGGGCGGCCGCGGCGAGCGGCAAGCCGGCTTCGGCCGCGACCTTGCGGGCGGCGGGACCCGCTCGGACCTCGGCCTCGGCCGAAGCGGCGGCCGCTACGGGCGTGGTCGGCGCCGCGGCAGGAGGAGCCGCGGCCGGGGCGGGCGCGCCGGGCGAGAGCGGGACGGCCGCGGCGGCCGGGCCTTCGGCGATCCGGCCCACGAC
>DAIOUO010000170.1:243-7553 GCA_036759485.1 Geminicoccaceae bacterium
ACGGCGACGTCCTTGCCGGCCTCGACCAGGATCGCCTCGAGCACGCCGGCCGCCGGCGCCGGCACCTCGAGATTGACCTTGTCGGTCTCGAGCTCGACCACGGGCTCGTCCTGCGCGACCGGCTCGCCCGGCCGCTTGAGCCAGCGGGCTATGGTCGCCTCGGTGACCGATTCGCCGAGGGTCGGCACACGGATCTCGATGCTCATCGCAGGTCCTCCCCGGGGCGTCGGTCAGGCGAGGCCCAGGGCCTCGGCCACGAGCTGGCGCTGCTCGCGCTCGTGCTCGGCGTGGTAGCCGGTGGCCGGCGAGGCCGAGGGCCGTCTTCCGGCGTAGATCGGTCGGCGCTGGACCTTGCCCTGCGCCTCCATGATGTTCTCGAGGCGCGGGGCCACGAAGAACCAGGCGCCCATGTTGCGCGGCTCCTCCTGGCACCAGACGTAGGTGGCATCCGGCCGGTAGCGGGCCAGCTCGGTCGTGAGCGCCTCCTCGGGGAAAGGAGCGAGCTGCTCGAGGCGGATCAGCGCCACCTTGCCGTCGAGCCCGGCCTCCTCGCGGGCCGCCTGGAGCTCGTAGAACACCTTGCCGGAGCAGAGTACGACCCGCTCGACCGCGCGATCGGCCTCCGACGACGGGCTCTCCCACATCACGCGGTGAAAGCTCGTGCCGGGGCCGAACTCGGCGAGGGCGCTCACGCAGCGCTTGTGCCGCAGGAGCGACTTCGGCGTCATGACGATCAGGGGCTTCCTGAAGTCACGATGCAGCTGCCGCCGTAGCATGTGGAAATAGTTGGCCGGGGTCGAGGGATAGCAGACCTGGATGTTGTGTTCGGCGTAGAGCTGCAGGAAGCGCTCGAGCCGGGCCGAGCTGTGCTCGGGGCCCTGACCCTCGTAGCCGTGCGGCAAGAGGCAGACCAGGCCCGACATCCGCAGCCACTTCGATTCGCCCGAGCTGATGAACTGATCGAAATAGACTTGGGCACCGTTGGCGAAGTCGCCGAACTGCGCCTCCCAGATCGTCAGGCAGTTGGGATCGGCGAGGCTGTGGCCGTACTCGTAGCCCAGGACCGCCTCTTCGGAGAGGTGGCTGTCGAAGCACTCGAAATCGTGCGGATCCTCGGGGATGGTCTGGAGCGGGACGTAACGCTCCTCGGTCTCCTGGTCGTAGATGATGGCATGGCGCTGGCTGAAGGTGCCGCGACCCACGTCCTCGCCCGAAAGCCGGACGGCGAAGCCCTCGGCCAAGAGCGTGGCGAAAGCCAGATGCTCGGCCGTCGCCCAGTCGATCCCCTCGCCCGTGCGGATCGCCTCGCGCCGCTGAGCGATGATCCGCTTGAGCCGGGGATGGACACGCAGGCTCTCGGGCAGCTCGGTGATCCGCTCGCCGAGCTCCCTGAGCTTGTCGAGGGGCACCGCGGTCGAGCCGCGCTCGTAGATCTCCGGGGCGCGCTTCAGCCCCTTCCACGCCCCCTCGAGCCAGTCCGCCTGGTTCGGCTTGTAAGTCCGCGAGGCCTCGTGGGCGGCCTCGAGTTGACGGTTGACGGCGGCCAAGAGCTCGCCGGCCTCGCCGGGCCCCACGATTCCCTCCTGCTCGAGCGCCTTGGCATAGACCTGGCGCACGGTCGGGTGGGTCGCGATCTTGCGGTACATGATCGGCTGGGTGAAGGACGGCTCGTCGCCCTCGTTGTGGCCGTGGCGACGATAGCACCAGAGGTCGATCACCACGTCCTTCTTGAACTTCTGGCGGAACTCGGTGGCGAGCCGGGCCACCCGGGTGACGGCCACCGGGTCGTCGCCGTTGACGTGGAAGATCGGACATTGGACGCCGCGGGCGACGTCGGAGGGGTAGGGCGAGCTCCTCGAGGCGTGCGGGCTCGTCGTGAAGCCGATCTGGTTGTTGATGATCAGGTGCACGACGCCGCCGATTCGGTAGCCCTTGAGCTCGCACATCTCGAGGCACTCGTGCACCACGCCCTGGCCGATGAAGGCGGCATCGCCGTGGATCAAGAGGCCCATGACCCGCGCCCGCTCGGCCGTGTCGCCGCGCTGGCGCTGCTTGGCGCGCACCTTGCCCATGACGACAGGGTTGACCGCCTCGAGGTGCGAAGGGTTGGCGGTGAGCGAGAGATGGATCCTACGGCCGTCGGGCAGACTGCGGTCGGTCGAGGTGCCGAGATGGTACTTGACGTCACCCGAGCCCAGGAACCGGTCGTAGACGGCCGCTCCCTGGAACTCCGAGAGGATCGCGGCGTAGGGCTTGCCCATCACGTTGGCGAGCACGTTGAGCCGGCCGCGATGCGGCATACCCAGCACGATCTCCTCCACGCCCAGGGTAGCGGCCGTGCGGATGATCGTCTCGAGGGCCGGGATCGCACTCTCGCCGCCGTCGAGCCCGAAGCGCTTGGTGCCCGGGAACTTGACGTGCAGGAACTGCTCGAAGGCCTCGGTGACCGTGAGTTGCTCCAGGATCTCGCGCTTCTCCTCGGCCGTGGCCGTGGCGAAGGTCGCCGGGTTCTCGACCCGGGCCTGGATCCAGGCCTTCTGCTCGGGGTCCTGGATGTGGAGGAACTCGATGCCGATCGTGCCGGAATAGGTGCGCTGGAGGACTTCGACGATCTGCCGCAGCGTCGCCTTCTCGAGGCCGAGCACGTAGTCGAGGTAGAATTCCCGATCGAGATCGGCCTCGCCGAAACCGTAAGTGCGCCAGTCGAGCTCGGGATGATAGTCGTTGCCTGTGAGGCCCAGGGGATCGAGCTTGGCGATCAGGTGGCCGCGCACGCGATAGGCGCGGATCAACATGATCACGCGCAGATGGTCGCGGACCAACGCCTTGATGGCGGGCGAATCGAGGCTCGGCGCGAGCTGCGCGGGGGCGAGCGCTCCCCGGTCGGCCACGAGGCGCAACTCGCGCGGGCGGGGTGCGAGGGCGGCCCGTGCCCGCTCGAAGAGCTGGCGGTTGTCGGGCCCGAGCTCGTCGAAATAGGCCCGCCAGGAGGGATCGACCTTCTGCGGATCTGCGAGGTAGAGCGCGTAGAGCTCCTCGAGGAACGCGCCGTTGCCGCCGTAGAGAAAGGAGGTCTGCTCGAGCTCGCGTCGCGTCGCCATGCCCGTCCGCTCTCCTCCAGCCGAAGGGCGCCGCCCCGGCGCCCCGACCCGTCTCAGCGGCCGAGCGCCTCGGCCATGGCTCGGCCGATGCCGGCCGGGCTCTCGGCGATGGTGATGCCGGCCGAGCGCATCGCCTCGAGCTTCTCCTCCGCACCGCCCTTGCCGCCGGCGATGATCGCACCGGCATGGCCCATCCGCCGCCCCGGTGGGGCGGTGCGGCCGGCGATGAAGCCGGCGACCGGCTTCTTCACCTTCGAGCGCTTGAGGAACTCGGCCGCCTCTTCCTCCGCACTGCCGCCGATCTCGCCGATCATGACGATGCCCTCGGTCTCGGGATCGGCGAGGAACAGCTCCAGCACGTCGACGAACTCGGTGCCCTTGACCGGGTCGCCGCCGATGCCCACGCAGGTCGACTGGCCGAGCCCGAGCTTCGTGGTCTGGGCCACGGCCTCGTAGGTGAGGGTGCCCGAGCGCGAGACGATGCCGATCGAGCCCGGCTTGTGGATGTGGCCCGGCATGATGCCGATCTTGCACTGACCGGGGGTTATCACGCCCGGGCAGTTGGGTCCGATGAGCCGGGTCTTGGAGCCCTGTAGCGCCCGCTTGACCCGCACCATGTCGAGAACCGGGATACCCTCGGTGATGCAGACGACGAGCGGGATCTCGGCGTCGATCGCCTCGAGGATCGCATCCGCCGCGAAGGCGGCCGGCACGTAGATCACCGAGGCGTCGCAGCCGGTCTTCTCCTTCGCTTCCGCGACCGTGTCGAAGACCGGCAGCCCGAGATGGGTCTCGCCGCCCTTGCCGGGCGTCACCCCGCCCACCATGCGGGTGCCGTAGGCGATCGCCTGCTCGGAGTGGAAGGTGCCCTGGGCGCCGGTGAAGCCCTGGCAGATCACCTTGGTCGAGCTGTCGACGAGGACGGACATCAGGCGGCCTTCCTGACGGCGGCGACGACCTTCTGCGCGGCATCGGCGAGATCGTCGGCGGGGATGATCGAGAGGCCCGACTCGGAGAGGATCCGCTTGCCGAGCTCCACATTCGTGCCCTCGAGGCGGACGACGAGCGGCACGTTGAGGTTGACCTCGCGGGCCGCGGCCACCACACCCTCGGCGATCACGTCACAGCGCATGATACCACCGAAGATGTTCACGAGCACCGCCTCGACATTGGGGTCGGAGAGCAGGAGTTTGAAGGCGGCGGTGACCCGCTCCTTGCTGGCACCACCGCCCACGTCGAGGAAATTGGCCGGCGCACCACCGTAGAGCTTGATGATGTCCATGGTCGCCATGGCGAGGCCGGCGCCGTTGACCATGCAGGCGATGTTGCCGTCGAGCTTGATGTAGTTGAGCTCGTGGCGGCTCGCCTCGATCTCGTGCGGGTCTTCCTCGTCGAGATCTCGGAGCTCGACGATGCGCGGCTGGCGGAACAGCGCGTTGGCGTCGAAGTTCATCTTGGCGTCGAGGGCGACGAGCTCGCCCTCGGCGGTGAGCACGAGCGGGTTGATCTCGACGAGGCTCGCGTCCTTCTCGACGAAGCAGGCGTAGAGGCCCTTCATGAAGGCGACGGCCTTCTGCACCTCCTTGCCCACGAGCCCGAGCCCGAAAGCGAGCTTCCTGCCGTGGAAGGGCTGGAAGCCCGTGACCGGATCGATCGCGACCTTGAGGATCTTCTCGGGCGTGCGCTTGGCCACCTCCTCGATCTCGACCCCACCTTCGGTCGAAGCCATGAAGGTGACCCGCGCGGTCGCCCGGTCGAGCACGGCGCCCAGATAGAGCTCGCGGGCGATCCGGCAGCCCTCCTCGACATAGACCCGCTTGACGACCCGGCCCTGCGGCCCGGTCTGGTGGGTGATCAGGGTCATGCCGAGCATGGCGTCGGCCAGCTGGCGCACCTCCTCGATCGAGCGGGCGAGCTTGACCCCGCCGCCCTTGCCGCGGCCGCCGGCGTGGATCTGCGCCTTCACGACCCACACCGGCCCGGGCAGCTCGCGCGCCACCTGCTCGGCCTCCTCGGGCGTGTAGGCGACGCGACCGCGCAAGGTGGCCACGCCGTATTCGCGCAGGAGCGCCTTGGCCTGGTATTCGTGGATGTTCATGCCCGCCTCGTCGAAGCCGCGCCCGCCGGCGCCTCAGAGCTGGACCGCCGCACAAAGCGCCCGGACGGCCGCGACCGACCGCTCGAACATCGCCCGCTCCTCGGCGGTGAGCGGGATCTCGACGATCCGCTCGACGCCGCCCGCGCCGATCACCACGGGGACGCCGACATAGAGATCGTGCACCCCGTACTGACCCGTCAGATGGGCGGCGCACGGCAGGAGCCGCTTCTGGTCGAGGAGGTAGCTCTCGGCCATGGCGATCGCCGAGGCGGCCGGGGCGTAGAAGGCCGAGCCGCTCTTGAGGAGATTGACGATCTCCGCACCACCGTCCCGGGTCCGCTGGACGATCGCGTCCACCCGCTCGCGCGAGATCCAGCCCATCGCGACGAGGTCGGGGAGTGGGATGCCGGCCACCGTGGTGTAGCGGACGAGCGGCACCATGGTGTCGCCGTGGCCGCCGAGGACGAAGGCGGTGACGTCCTCGACCGAGACGCCGAGCTCGCTCGCCACGAAGTAGCGGAAGCGAGCCGAATCCAGCACGCCCGCCATGCCCACAACGCGCCGCGGCGGCAGGCCCGAGACCTTCTGCATCACCCAGACCATCGCGTCCAACGGATTGGTCACGACGATCACGAAGGCCTGCGGGCAGTGGCGGGCGATCGCTTCGGCCACGCCCTTGATCACCCCGGCGTTGACCGCGATCAGATCGTCGCGGCTCATGCCGGGCTTCCTCGGCACGCCCGCGGTGACGATCACCACATCCGCGCCGGCGATCGCGGCCAGATCGTTGGAGCCGGTGAGCGCGGCGTTGAAGCCTGCGACCGGGCCGGTCTCGGCGAGGTCGAGCGCCTTGCCCTGCGGCACGCCCTCGACGACGTCGACCAGCACCACGTCGCCGAGCTCGCGCTGGGCCGCCAGGAGGGCGAGTGTTCCACCGATCTGGCCGGCGCCGACGAGCGCGATCTTCCTGCGTGCCATGGCGTCACCTTCGCTCTCGGGTGCGGCTTGTGCGCCGCCGTTCGGGCCGCGCACCTTCTAGCCGCACCCCCCACCGGCGACAAGGCGAGACGGCCGGCGCTCCGCCATGCTGCGCTGCGACATTCGGCGCCCGCCCGGGGGGTCGCGGGTTACCCCCGGGCGCGCCGCGTCAGGCGCTACCGAAGGTGGTCGCGTTCTCGAGGTTGACGAGGGACGGCACGAGCTGGTTGAGGACGACGAACGCGGTCGAGAATCCGTATCCTGCGCCCGAGCCGTCGCGGTCGACCTCGACCCGCACGTCGTTCAACCCGCCCGAGCCGTCGAAATCGACGGTCACGAACCGCAGCCAGCTCGACGCGTCCGGCGCGTCCGGATCGAACGCCGTCCCGCGGAAGAACTTCTCGAGATCGAGCCGGTCACCTTCCGCGCTGTTGAAGTCGCGGACGATGTCGAAGCCGTCGGAGAGCGCGGTGTGGACGAACCGGTCGGCGCCGCGACCACCGACCAGGACGTCCCGTCCGCCGAGCCCGATCAGCACGTCGTTGCCGTCGCCGCCGTTCAAGGTGTCGTTGCCGCTGCCGCCGATCAACAGATCGTTGCCGCCGAGGCCGAAGATCGAATCGTCGCCCTTGCCGCCGAAGACCGCCTCGGCGACGTCGGTGCCGACATAGGCGTCGTTGTCGTCGCCGAGCACGATCCGGTCGTCCTCGACGACGAGCCGGGTGGTGGCCGGATCGCTCGTCGCACCCCGCTCGTCGGTCACCGTGACGGTGACGTCCCGCGCCCCGGCGACGATCGTGCCGGTACTGTTCGTGAAGGTGACGAGGCCCAGAGCCTTCTCGTAGTTCTCGATCGTGTCGAGGCCGCTGAAGGCGAGCTCGGTCGCCGAGACCCGGGTGACGCGGATCGCCGTGCCGTCGACGACGCCGTCGCCGTCGACATCGGCGTTCGCGGCGAGGCCGAGCGTGTCGCCCGCCCGCACACCGGCGGTGAGCCGGACGGTGGCGGCGTTCAGATCGTCACCGTCGGCATCGGCGATCGCCGCGTTCAGGATCCCCGAGGCGTTGCCGAGGAACAGAACGTCGCCGAGCGAGACCTCGCCGAAGCGGGCAGCGAACTGGACGTCGTTGAAG
>DAIOUO010000171.1:0-7484 GCA_036759485.1 Geminicoccaceae bacterium
GCCCCGCACCGAGAGGGCCGCCGCCTTCCCGGCGATCCGTCCGAGCACGATGGCCGACAAGAGACCGTTGCCCGAGAGATAGCCCGCAGCACCCCGGCCCGAGACGCCGCGGGCCGCCCCGCCGGCGGCGTAGAGGCCCTCGATCACCGTCCCGTCCGGGCGCAGGACGCGACCCTGCCCGTCGACCTCGAGCCCGCCCTGGGTGTGGAAGAGGGCGCCCGTGACCTTGACCGCGCAGAAGGGCGGCGCGAGCGGCGGGTGGCGGGTGAAGTCGCGGCCGAAGCGATCCGCCCGTTCGCCCCGGGCGCAGGCTTCGACCTCGTCGAGCGTGCGGGCGAGAGCGGCCGGCGGCAGTCCGGTCAGGGCGGCGAGTTCGGCCCGATCGGCGGCTTCGCGAATCGCGCCCAGCGCCTCGGCGCGGCGGAAGTCCTCGAAGGCGCGGGCGAGCGCGCGTCGGCGCGTATCGAACAAGATCCAGCCCAGCCCGCCGGGCCGCGCCAACAGCCGCGCCGCCTGCTCCGAATAGCCGAGGCTCTCGTCGGCGAACCGCTCGCCCCCGAGATCGACCTGGATCCCGCCCTCGCTCACGATCGCCCAGGTAACGAGGATCCCGTGCGGCACCGCGAGCCCGGCATGCCCCTGATAGGCATCGAGATCGGCGAGCGCCGCTCCGAGCGCTTCGCCCCAGCGAAGGGCGTCGCCCTCGTTGCCCGGGTGGCCGTGACAGGGGGCCTCGGCCATCTCGGGAACGTGGCGCCGCACCAGATCCCGTGCGCCGGCGAAGCCGCAGCAGGCCAGGACCACCGCGCGCGCCCGCACGGCTTCGCTGCCCTTGCCCCGGCGGACGAGAAGCCCCGCTACCCGCGCGATCGCACCGTCCCGGCCGCGCTCGACGAAGAGTGCTTCGACCCGCGCCCCGTTCACGAGCACGGCGCCCGCGTCCTCGCAGGCGGCGAGCAGCGCGCCCACGAGCTCTTCGCCCGAGCGCGAAGGCGGCGCGTGCATGCGCGGTCGCGAATGACCCGGATAGAGGAAGCCCTCGACGAGTTCGAGGCGAACGCCCCAGCGATCGACCAGCCGCTCCACCGTCGCGGCCGCGGCACCGGCCAGCCGGTGCGCCATGGCGGCGTTCGCCCCGCCGTTCTTGGCCAGGATGTCGGCGGCGAACCGCTCGGGATCGTCGTCGATGCCGCGGGCCTTCTGAAACCGCGTACCGGCCGCCGGAATCATGCCCGAGGACATCGCGGTCGAGCCGCGCGGCAAGGGATCCCGCTCGAACAGCCAGACCTCCGCACCCGCCTCGCGTGCCGCGAGAGCGGCGCTCAGCCCGGCCCCGCCCGCGCCCACGATCGCGACCTCGGTCTCGAGCGCGACCTCGCGCGGCAGATCGAGCAGGGCCGTGCTCACGACCCACCGCCCAGCCGTTCGACGAGCTCGCTCGTGCGCACGAGCCGGGCGATCGAGGCGAGCGAGCGCAGCGCCGCCCGGTGCGCCTCGGGATCGAAGCTCGCGCAGCCGTCCTCGAGCAGCAGGAGCTCGAACTCGCGCAATTGCGCATCGCGAAGGGTGCTCGCGACCCCGCCCTGCGTCACGATTCCGCCCACGATCAGCCTCTCGATACCGAGCCTGTGCAGGATCCAGTCGAGCCGGCTCTGATAGAAGGCGGAATAGGCCACCTTCTCGACCAGGAAATCGGCGGGCTCGAGCTCGGCCACGAGCCTGTGTCCGAAGGAGCCGGGTGCGAAATCTCCGGCGGCGAGGAACGGCCGCAGGGCCGCCAGATGCGGGGCGATCAAGGGGCGCCCCTCGCGCCCCGGCACGAGGGTGAAGAGCGTGCCGATCACCCAACCGCCGGCGCGCCGCAGCGCCCGGGCGAGCGGTGCGAGCCGGCCGGGTAGCGCCGTCGCTTCGGCCGAGCGCAGTCCGGCACGGGCGTAAGCGCCCTCCGGGTGAAGGAAATCGTTCTGCAGATCGATCAACAGAAGCGCCGTGCGCTCCGCTCCCTCCGGACCCATGGCGTGCCCTCCGCGCTCAATCGCCGCAACGGCGGACCAGCAGGTTGCCGAACCGGTCGACGATCCCCTCGAGCCCGGGGTCGAGCAGGATCGTGGCATCCGGCTGCTCGAGCACCGCCGGCCCCCGAACGAGCGCGCCGACCGGCAGCGCGAGCCGGTCGAACACCGCGGTTTCGAGCCAGCGCCCGGCGAAGCGGACCGGCCGGCTGCCGCGACGTGCCGCGTCGAGGCCGCCACCGGAGGCCGGCGCGAGCGCCGCGAGGTCGAAAGGAGCGCGCTCGCCGATCGCCGCGAGCCGCACGGTCGCCAGGCGGACCGGTACGCCGGGCAGCGGCCGGCCGAAGCGAGCCCGATAAGTCCGCTCGAAAGCCGCCGAGAGCTCGTCCGGCGCGAGCCCGCAGCGACCTCGCTCGCCGTCGACCGGTACCGGCACGGCCACGGCATGGGTCTGGCCGCGGTAGAGCATGTCGAGCTCGAGGGCGAAGCTGCGCCTCGCGAAGGCCACGCCGGTTTCGTCGAGCCAGTTCCGACCGGCGGCCACGAGCTCGCCCACGAGCGCTTCGAAGCCCGCGCGGTCGAAGCCCTCGAGCGGCCGCTCGAAGCTGCGCACGCGGTCGACCCGCCAATCCGCGATCGCGCAGCCGAGCGCCGAGGTGACCCCCGGAAAACGCGGGATCAGGGCACCGGCCAGTCCCACCTCGCGGATCAGCGCTCCCACGTGCAGAGCCCCGCCGCCGCCGTAGGGAACCGCCGTGAGACGAGCGGGATCGTGACCGCGCTCGATCGAGACCAGGCGGATGGCGCCGCTCATCCGGGCATTGGCGACGGTCACGATCGCCTCGGCCGCCGCCACCGGGTCGAGGCCCAGAGGGCGCGCGACGTGGCGGGCGATCGCCGCCTCCGCGGCCGCCCGGTCGAGCCGTGCTCGGCGGCCGCCGATCGGCCGATCCGGGTCGATTCGACCCAACAGCAGATTGGCGTCGGTGACCGTCGGCCGATCGTTGCCGCCGCCGTAGCAGGCGGGGCCCGGATCGGCGCCGGCGCTCTCGGGTCCCACCTGGAGGACGCCGCCGGCGTCGACCCGGGCGATCGACCCGCCACCGGCACCGATCGTGACGATCTCGACCATCGGTGCCCGGATCACGAGGCCGAATTCCAACGCGGTCTGCGGCGCGAGCGCGGGCCGCCCGTCGCGCACCAGCGAGACGTCGAAGCTCGTGCCGCCCATGTCGCAGGTCACGAGGTCGCGCAGACCCGCCGCCTCGGCGATCCGTACGGCTGCCACCACCCCCGCCGCCGGTCCGCTCAAGACGGTGTGCACCGGACGGCGCGCGGCATCGCTCGCGCTCGCGATCCCCCCGTTCGACTGGACCACGGCGAGCGGTGCGCGCAGACCGCGCTCGGCCAGAGCCGTCCGGAGTTCGTCCAAATAGCTCCCGACCACCGGCTGCAGGCAGGCGTTCAGCACGGTCGTCGAGGTCCGCTCGAACTCGCGGATCTCGGGCAGGATCTCGTGACTGGCGGTCAGGTGCCCGGTCGGCCAGAGCCTTCGCGCGACCTCGAGGGCACGGCGCTCGTTCGTCGGATTGGCGTGGGCATTGAGGAAGACGATGGCGAGAGCCCGGCAGCCGCGCTCCAGGAGATGGCGGACCGCCCGCTCCACCTCCGCGGGGTCGACGGGCTCGCGCACCTGGCCGTCGGCGAGCGTCCGTTCGCCGACCTCGAGGCGCAGCTCGCGCGGCACGAGCGGCGAGAAGGAGCCCCACAATCCCCAGGTCCACGGCCGGTCGCGGCGGCGCATCTCGAGCACGTCGCGGAAGCCGCGGGTCGTGACGAGCCCGGTCGGCGCCACCTTGCGTTCGAGCACGGCGTTGGTGGCGACGGTGGTGCCGTGGACCAGGGCCGCGATCGCCGTGGCCGGAATGGGTGCCCGCTCGAGGCCGGAAAGGAACCCTCCCGCCTCGCGCCCGCGCGTGCTCGGCACCTTGAGCGCGTGGATCCGTCCCCGAGCCTCGTCCAGGAAGACGAGATCGGTGAAGGTGCCGCCGACGTCGACCCCGACCGTCCAGCCCGCTCGCTCGCTCACGCTCGGGCCTCCGAGCTCGCGGCGCCGGCAGCCGCACCGTCGTCTCGGCGGCGCGAGGGGCGTCCGTCCGGGCCCACGACCACCCCGTAGAGGCCTTCGGCCGCGGCCGCCGTCACATAGCCCTGGCGCAGATCGTGAGCGATCGCCTCGAGCGAGCGATCCCGGGGATCCCCGTAGCCGCCGCCTCCCGGCGTCTCGAGCCGGACGCGATCGCCGCAGCGCAGGCGGATGCCGGTGAGCTTGGTACGCGAGGCCGGTTCCTCGCTCCCCCCGGCGCGGAACACCGTGAAGCGGGTGGGCGCGCCGGCAGCACCGCCCAGCACGCCGGGTGGCGGAAACCGGCCGCGGTCGCCGAACAGGAACAGCTCCGCCTCCGGTGCGAGGAGCTCGAGCTCGTAGACCGCGCCGAGTCCGCCGCGGTGCCGACCGGCGCCGCCACTGTCCGGGCGCAGCGCCCAGCGGGTGAACGCCACGGGAAAAGCCGCCTCGAGGATCTCGACCGGAGGGATGGTCGCCGTCGAAATCGGTGCGTTGCCGTGGTTCAACCCGTCGCCCTCGGGATGGCCGCCGTGGCCGCCACCGAAGAAACTGAACAGTACGAACCGGCCACCTTCCGGCCGCGGCCCGGCGAGCGAGAGTGCGTTGATCGTGCCGTAGGCGCAGCCGTTGGTCCGCTCGGGTGCCGCCTGCGCGAGGGCCTGGAAGACGAGGTCGATCAGCCGCAGGACCGTCTCGGTGTAGCCACCGACGGGCGCGGGCGGCCGCGCGTCGAGGAGCGAGCCCTCCGGGATCACGAACCGGATCGGATCGAGCACGCCGGCATTGGCCGGGACCTCGCGGAAGACGTGTTTGAGGGCGACGTAGCAGCCGGCGATCGTCGTCGCGCGGGAGATGTTGAGCGGTCCGCGGCAGGCCGGGGCGCTGCCGGAAAAGTCGAAGACGAGCTCCTCGCCCCGCACCTCGAGGGCGAGCTCGAGCCGGATCGGCTCGGCCGTGACGCCGTCCTCGTCGAGATGGTCGACGGCCCGGTAACGGCTGTCCGGCAGCTCTCGGACGTGGGCGCGAACGAGCCGGGCGGCGCGCTCGCGCAGCTCCGCGAAGGCCTCCTCGACGGTCCGCGGACCATAGGCTTCCAACAGTTCGGCGAGCCGACGGGCGCCGAGATCGAGGGCGGCGAGCTGGCCTTCGAGGTCGCCGCGGGCGGCGATCGGGGTCCGGCTGTTGGCCGCCAACAGTTCGACGATCTCGAGGCGCGGCCGGCCCCCTTCGACCAGCCGCAGCGGCGGCACGAGGATCCCCTCCTGGAAACACTCGGTCGCCGAGGGATTGTAGTTCCCCGGAACCGCCCCGCCGACATCGTGCCAGTGCGCGACCGAAGCGAGCCAGCAGAACAGCCGACCATCCCAGAAAAACGGCCGGACTAGCTTGAAATCTGAAAGATGTGTCCCGCCCTCGTAAGGGTCGTTGAACAGGAAGACGTCGCCGTCGACGGGTGCTTCGCCGGCCCGGCAACGGTCGATCACGGCGCGAACGGCGAAGGCCATCGCGGCAACGAAGATCGGCAGGCCGGATTTGCCCTGGACCAACGTGTCGCCGGTCCGGGAGTCGTAGAGACCGTGCGCCGCATCGTGCGCCTCGGCGATGGTGGGATTGAAGGCGCTGCGGAACAGCAGCGCGTCCATCTCGTCGGCGATCTGCTCGAGCCGACCCTGCAGAACGGCGAGCGTCACCGGATCGATCATCGCCGTCCTCCCTCCGGATCGTAGCGGGCGGCCCGCTCGAGCAGCTCTTCGGTGCCGAGGAGCGCGTTGAGCCCGTCGAAGTCGAGCATGCGGTCGCGAAACGGCGTGGTCGTACCGTGCTCCCTGAGGCTCGCGAAGAATTCGCGCGCCGTGCGAGCGAGTGCGCGCACGAGCCCGCCCGGGAAGATGACCAGGGCGTAGCCGAGGACTTCGAGCTCGGCGGCCGACAGCAGGGGCGTACGCCCGCCCTCCACCATGTTGGCGACGAGCGGCCGGCAACCGGCCAGCGCCCGCGGCACCGCCGCGAGCTCCTCGCGGTCGCGCGGCGCCTCGACGAACAGGAGGTCGGCTCCGGCTTCGGCGTAGGCGAAGGCCCGCTCGAGCGCGACCGACGGACCCTCGACCGCGATCGCGTCGGTGCGGGCGACGAGCAGGGTTCGCGGATCCCGCCGCGCATCCAGCGCGGCGCGGATCTTGCCCACCATCTCGGCCTTCGAGATCAAGACCTTGCCGCGCAGATGACCGCACCGCTTGGGGCTCGCCTGGTCCTCGATCTGGATCGCCGCCGCACCCGCCCCCTCGAGCAGCCGCACCGTCCGCTGCACGTTGAGCGCGTTGCCGAAGCCCGTGTCGGCATCGACGATCAGCGGCCGTTGCACGCGCTCGTGGATCCGCGCCACCGCCTCGGCGAGCTCGCTCGCCCCGAGAAAACCGAGATCGGGCAGCCCCAGGCGGGTGTAGGCGAGGCTCGCCCCGGAAAGGTACAGGGCCTCGAAGCCCGCGGCCTCCGCGAGTGCCGCGCCCAGCGCGTCGAAGACGCCGGGTGCGAGCAGGATCGGCTTTCGCGCGAGCCGCTCGCGCAGATCGCTCACGTTTGCGCTCCCCGGCCCGCGGCGCTGAACCGCCGCTCGAGCCAAGGCACGAGCCCGCCCGCCTCGACCATGGCGAGGAGACGGTCCGGCAGCGGCCGACAAGCGTGGGCGCGACCGCTCGGCAGATGCACGAGACGGCCCGCGACGGGGTCGAGCCGCAGCCGGTCGCCGGTCTCGATCCCTTCGTGGTCCGGGCAGACGACGGCGAGAAGCCCGTTGTTGAGCGCGTTACGGTAGAAGATCCCGGCGAAGGATCGCGCAACGACCGCCCGGATCCCGAGCAGACGCAGGGCCTGTGCCGCCTGCTCGCGCGACGAGCCGATGCCGAAGCGGGAACCGGCGACGAGCAGATCGCCCGGTCGCACCCGGTCCGCGAAGCCCGGATCGATCGCCTCGAGGCAGTGGCGGGCGAGCTCCTCGATCGGGCCCTTCATGTAAACCCCCGGCGCGAGCAGATCGGTGTCGATCGCATCGCCCAGGACGTGCGCCGTTCCCTCGATCTCAGCCACCTCGGAGCTCCTCGTCGGCGGAACCGGCCGGCTCGGCGAGCAGGGGCCGCGGATCGCAGATGCGGCCGGCGACCGCGCTCGCCGCCACCGTGTAGGGCGAGGCGAGGTAGACCCGCGCGCTCGCCGCACCCATGCGGCCTTTGAAATTGCGGGCGGTCGAGGCGATGCAGGTCTCGCCCTCGGCCAGCAGACCGGCGCCGTAGCCGGCGCAGGCCCCGCAACCGGAGGGCAGCAGGATGGCGCCCGCTTCGACGAGCGTG
>DAIOUO010000172.1:0-7437 GCA_036759485.1 Geminicoccaceae bacterium
TCCAGGCGCCCGACGACGCGCACCAGGTCCGCCAGGCGCGCCCCCGAGCCCGGGGTTCAGGGCGGCGGCAGGCCGGGCGGGGTGGCGGCCCCCTCCCCGAGCGCCCGCTGCATCAGCACCGAATCGAGCCAGCGGCCGGCTTTGAAGCCGATCGCCGGCAGCCGGCCGACTTCGCGGAACCCGCAACTACCGTGCAGCGCGATCGAGGCGACGTTCGCCGAATCGCCGATCACCGCCACCATCTGCCGTGCCCCGCGCTCGGCGCAAGCCTCGACCAGCGCAGCGAGCAGGGCCCGGCCGACCCCGCGGCCGCGGGCCCAAGCGGCGACGTAGACCGAATCCTCCACGCACCAGGCATAGCCGATCCGCGGACGGTATCGGCTCGCGTAAGCGTAGCCCGCGATCCGGCCTTCGAGCTCGGCCACGAGCCACGGCCAGGGCGTGGCCTGCTGCGCCACGAAACGCCGCCGATACTCCTCGAGGTCGGGCGGCTCCCACTCCCAGCTCGCGGTCCCGTGGCGGACCTCGGGGGCGTAGATGGCGAGAAGCTCGGCGAGATCCCGTTCACGGGCGGGGCGCAGGAGGGGCTCCAACGGGCGGGCTCCCGATGTGGCGCGGGGGCGATGCGCGCCGCAGGATGCCCGCCCGCGCGCCGGCCTGCTAGGCTCCGCGCTCGCAACGACGGAGCGGAGGAGGAGATCCGTGGCGCTGGATGCGGAGACCCGGGTTCGGCTTTCGCAGGTGAGTACCGCCACTTTGACGACCTGCCTCTTCAAGCGCGGCTTCCGCAACGTCTACCTGCAGGACGTCCACCCGGTGGCCCCCGGCCAACCGCCGATGGTGGGCGAGGCCTTCACGCTCCGGATGATCCCGGCGCGCGAGGATCTGGATGTGCTCGCTGCCTATGCCGACCCCGAACATCCGCAGCGCAAGGCGATCGAGACCTGCCCGCCGGGCCGGGTCCTGGTCGTCGACAGCCGCGGCGATCCGCGCGGTGCTTCGGCCGGCGACATCCTGATCACCCGCCTCAAGGTGCGCGGGGTCGCGGGCATCGTCACCGACGGCGGCTTCCGCGACAGCCCCGGCATCGCCGCCCTCGGCTTCCCCGCCTACCATCGCCGGCCGAGCCCGCCCACCGGGCCGATCT
Source organism: Geminicoccaceae bacterium (assembly GCA_036759485.1). Lineage (GTDB taxonomy): Bacteria > Pseudomonadota > Alphaproteobacteria > Geminicoccales > Geminicoccaceae > JANXAZ01. The sequence continues at coordinate 1,148 of DAIOUO010000172.1, forward strand.
GGCACCACGCCGCCGACATCGGTCTGCCGATCGCCTGCGGCGGGGTCGCGGTCTATCCGGGCGACGTGATGGTGGGCGACGCCGAAGGTGTCGTCTGCATCCCGGCCCATCTGGCGGCCGAGGTCGCCGAAGAGGCCGTCGAGATGACGCTCTACGAGACCTTCGTCGAGGAGCGGGTCAAGGCCGGCGACCGGCTGCCCGGCCTGTACCCGGCGAGCGAGGCGAGCCGTGCCGCCTTCGCCGAGTGGCGTCGAGCGCGCGGCGGCTAGGCCCTGCCCGTGGGCGCCGAGCAGCCTCGGGCAGTGCCCCGGCCGCGCCCGGCCGCGCGCGGTTCAGCGCGGGCCGGGCAGTCGCGCCTCGAGCTCGCCGAGCCGCTTGCGGGCCCGCTCGAGCCGCCGCGGATCGCCGCTGCCCGCGGCCATCTGCAGCTCGACCGCGGCCAGCGCGAGGTCGGAGCGGGCGGCCTCCGTGCGGCCCTCGGCGATCCCCTCCGCCGCCCGCTCGAGCAGGAGGTCGGCGGTGGCGAGCGGGTCGCGCTCCTCGGCGAAGAGCTCGCGATCGCGCGAGGTGTCGGCGCTGAATGGCAGGGGCTCGCTCGCCCGCGCCGGACGCGGCGGCAAGGGCCCGGTCGCGCGACCGCCGGCCCGGGCCGCCCGCTCGAGCCGGCGCTCGGTTTCGATCGCCTCCGGATCGATCGCGCCCCGGGTCTCCACACCCATGAGCCGGCGCGCCTCGCGCGCCTGGGTGGCGGCCCCGGCCGGGTCGGTCACCGCCCGCCGCTCGACCGTGTCCGCCTGGCGGCGCTGCCAGGCCCTGTCCGGATCGATCAAGGTCGTCTGCGCCGCCGCCGAGCCGGCCAGCAACGACAGTACGCACGCCCAGCCGAGCGTCCGCATCGGTTCCTCGTTTCTTCCCCCGCCGCGCCCACCGCGCTTCGGGGATACCGCCCGAAATCCGCTTATGCCTCGCCCGCGCGGCAGCTGCAATCGGCCACCCGGCTCACCGATCCGACCGCCGGGGGTCGCGCTGCGCGGGCCGCAACGGGCCGAGTTCGAGACCCAGGGCCGGTGCCGGGGTCTCGGGATAGTCCCCGGTCATGGCCGGGGTGTCGGGCCCGCCGCCGCAGGCCGGCCGCAAGATCCCGCAGTCCCATCGGAAGCCGCCCGCTGCTCCGGTCATCCGACCCGCACGCTCGAGCTCGCAGGCGCACATCCGCCCGGCCATGCAGGCGACCGTCCCGACCGTCTCGGCCCGGCAGGCGGGCGGCTGTTGGGCGGTGGCCGTGACGACCGGGAGGGAGACGGTCGCGGCCAGCGAGAGCACGAGCCGGATCGGGGAGCGCAGGATCGTAACCACGGTCCCACTCTAGCGAGCACGAGGGCGGGCGGGCCGCCTTTCGCCTCCCGGTCGCCCCGGGGGATGCGCCTCAGCCCAGATCGCTCGTGAGCGCGAAGGGCGTGAAGGAATGCGGCAGCCGCTCCGGCCGGCGGTCGCGGCAGCGCTCGAGCCATTCCCGGCTCTGCATCTCGACCAGCCGGCTCACCGTGCGGCGGAACTCGAACGCCCCCTCGCCCTCGGGGTAGAGCCGCTCGGGCTCGGCCTCGGCGCTCATCACCAGCATCACCTTGCGCTCGTAGAGCGCGTCCACGAGCGTCACGAGTCGGCGCGCCTCGTTGCGCCGGTCGGGGGTGAGCAGCGGCACGCCCTCGAGCACGAGCGTGTGGTAGCGCTCGGTGAGCGCCAGATAGTCGGCCGCTCCGAGCGGCCGCTCGCAGAGCTCGGCGAACGGGAAGAGCGCGAGCCCGCCCGCCGCCTTCGGTACGACGAGCCGGCGGCCCTGGACCTCGAGCGTGTCGGGTCGCAGCGGCTGGCCGTCGGTCAGCACCGTCACGATCCGGGCGAGTCGCTCGGCCGTCTCGGGCCCCAGCGGGGCGAGATAGACCGGCTCGCCCGCGAGCCGCCTGAGCCGGTAGTCGACAGGCCCGTCGAGTGCCACGACGTCGAGCCGCGTGCGCAAGAGCTCGATCGTCGGCAGGAACAGCTCGCGGTTGAGCCCGCCCTCGTAGAGCCGGCCGGGCGGCAGGTTGGAGGTGGCGACGATCGCCACTCCGGCATCGAGGAGCCCCTGGAACAGCCGCCCCAGGATCATGGCATCGGCGATGTCGCGCACCTCGAGCTCGTCGAGGCAGAGAAGACGGAGCTTCCCGGCGAGCTCGCGGGCGAGGAGGGCCACCGGGTCGGCCCGGTCCGCCTCGGCGCGGAGCGCCCGCAGCCGCCCGTGCACCTCGAGCATGAGCTCGTGGAAATGGACCCGGCGCTTGGCTTCGATCGGCACCGAGGCCACGAAGAGATCCACGAGCATCGACTTGCCGCGGCCCGGATCGCCGTGCAGGTAGACCCCGCGCGGTGCGGCAGGAGCCGCCGGCCGCCCGCCCGTCAACCGGGCGAGCAGCCCGCGCGGCCGCTCGGCCGGACCCGTCTCGGCGAGCTCGCGGGCGAGCCGGGCCAGCCGCTCCGCCGCCGCCCTCTGCAACGGATCGGCCTCGAGGGCACCGGCCGCGATCCGCTCTTCGAGCAGTGCCAGGGGCAAGGCTCGGCTCCCTTCGCCCGAGCTCAGCAGATCGGCGCCGGGCCGGCGAGCGCCCGGCGGATCGAGGGCCACTGGGCGAGCACCGCACCCCCGGCCACGAGCGCACCGCCCAGGATCTGGCCGGGCCCGGGTGCCGTGCCCGTCAGCAGGAGCGCCATCAGCATGACGTAGAAGGGTGCCAGGTTGGTGTGGATCGAGGCGATCGTCGCCCCCAGGATCCGCACCCCCGCGAGCCAGAGCGAGACCGAGACGGCGATCGAGAAGCCGGCGAGCCAGCCGAGCAGCGCGAGGCTCGTCGGGCTCGTGTCGATCTCGAGGGGTACGAGCCCGAAGAGCGTCCCGAGGCCGGCCACGGCGAGCAGGAAGAGGCCGCCCGTGGTCAGGCCCAGGGTCGATTTGGCGACCGCGTCGAGCGCACCGAGCCCGCTCGCCGAGATCCGCGAGTACCAGATCCAGAGGAGCTGCGAGAGCAGCACGAGGAGTTCGCCGCCCTTGGGCGCCGGCAGCCAGGAACCGGGCTCCAGGCTCGCGAGCACTCCGCCCACCATCGCCATCGCGATCCCCGCCCAGAGATGCGGGCTCGGCCGCTCGCTGCCGTCGAGGATGCCGAGAAGCGCCGAGATCAGGGGGCCCGAGGTCACGATGATCGCCGTGGTCACGGGGTCGGCATATTTCTGGCCGACTACGATGGCGAGCCCCGCCATGCCGAAGCCGAGGACGCTCGCACCCGCCGTCTTGGGCCAGGAGTCCGGCCGCAGCGTGCCGAGCCTGCCGGTCAGCGCGCAGAAGCCCAGCAGGATGAGGCCGGCCCCCAGGATGCGGCCGACCGTGAGCCAGACCGGGTTCCAGCTCGCCAACAGCCGGTCGGTGGCGAGGAAGGAGCTCGCCCAGAGCACGATCGCTGCGAGCGTGAGAAGGTTGCCGACCAGAAGGCCGGCGCCGTCTCGTCGAAACTCCGTATCCTGCATCCCGTCTCGCCGGGCGGACGGACCATTCGACATCGGTCGATCGTATAGGGTCGCGGGCCGGTACCGCATCCGGCCGGCTCTGGCAACCCGACCCGCGACCGCCCGTCGCGGCCTCAGCCCTCGAGCCAGCCCTGCAGCTCGCCCGTGGCGAGCTCGGCCAGGAAGTCGATGTGCGCGTCCGAGTCGTTGAGGCAGGGGACGTAGGTGAAGCGTTCGCCGCCCGCCTCGAGGAAGGTTTCCTTGCCCGCCACCGCGATCTCTTCGAGCGTTTCGAGGCAGTCGGTCACGAAGGCCGGCGAGATCACCGCGATCTTCTTGATACCGCGAGCGGGCAGAGCGGCGAGCGTCTCGTCCAGATAGGGCCGTAGCCACTCCTCGCGGCCGAAGCGCGACTGGAAGACGACCATCACCTTCTCTTCCGACCAGCCGAGCGCCTCGCGCACGAGCCGCGAGGTCTTCTGGCAGTGGCAATGGTAGGGATCGCCCTCGAGCAGGAAGCGTTTGGGCACCCCGTGATAGGACATGAGGAGGAGATCGGGCACGAAGTCGAGGCCCGCGAGGTGGCGGCGGATGCTGTCGGCGAGGAGCCGGACATAAGTCGGATGGTCGTGGTAGGACGGCAGCGTGCGGACCGCCGGCTGCCACTTCAAGGTCTTGAGCGCGTCGAACGCCTTGTCGTAGGCGGTCGCGGTCGTCGGCGCGGCGTATTGCGGGTAGAGCGCCATGAGCAGAAGCCGCCGGCAGCCCTGCTCGACGAGCCGGCGGATCGCGGGCTCGATCGCCGGATTGCCGTAGCGCATCGCCCAGTCGACCAGGATCTCGGGGCGTCTCCCGGCGAGCCTGACGGCGAGCTTGGCCGCTTGGCTGCGGGTCACCGTCTTCAAGGGGCTCTCGTTCAGCTCCCGGTTCCAGATCGCCTCGTACTCCTTGCCCTTGGAGAAGGGCCGCTTGCTCAGGATCACGAGCTGGAGGAGCGGCTGCCAGAGCCAGGCCGGGTAGTCGATCACCCGCGGATCGGAGAGGAACTCCGAGAGATAGCGCCGCATCGACCAGTAGTCGGTCGCATCCGGCGTGCCGAGGTTGAGGAGCAGCACGCCGATCCGGGCCGGCGGCAGAGGCGGATGATCGGCCGGCAAGCGACCGGCCGCGGGCCGGCTGCGATCCCTGGGACGCTCGAGCGTCTCGGTCGTGACCATGGCGGCGCTCCGCGCGAGGATGTCCGGCGAAATAGCCTCTATCGCGTCACCGACAAGAAGGTCCGGCCGGCGATGCGTGGACGCGCCGCGGGCGCGACCCTAGACTGGCCCGCGAGAGCCGGTTCGCGCGACGTCGGGCCGGCCGTACGGAGCGTCCCATGAGCCAGGCACCGAACTCGCTGCAGGCGCGCGACAAGGCCTATCTCGTCCATCCCTTCACCAATCTGCGCGCGCACGAGCAGCAGGGGCCGCTGGTGATCACCCGCGGCGAGGGCATCTGGGTCTACGACGACGACGGCAAGGCCTATATCGAGGGGCTCTCCGGCCTCTGGTGCGCGTCGTTGGGCTTCTCCGAGAAGCGCCTGGTCGAGGCCGCCCGCCGCCAGATGGAGCGGATGCCCTACACCCACGTCTTCGCCCACCGGTCGAGCGAGCCGGTGATCGAGCTCGCCGAAAAGCTCGTCTCGATCGCGCCCGAGCCGATCGCCAAGGCCTTCTTCGTCAACTCCGGTTCGGAGGCGATCGACACCGCGATCAAGCTCGTCTGGTACTACAACAACGCCCGCGGCAAACCCGAGAAGAAGCGGATCATCGCGAGAAAGCGCGCCTATCACGGCGTCACGCTGGCGGGCGGGCATCTGACCGGCCTGGCCTACGCCCGCACGGGCTTCGATCTGCCCATGTCCGACCGCTTCTTCCACCTCACCTGCCCCTCGCACTATCGGGATTCGTTGCCCGGCGAGAGCGAAGGCGCCTTCGCGAGCCGGCTCGTGGAAGAGCTCGACACGCTGATCCGCGCCCTCGGCCCCGAGACCATCGCCGCCTTCTTCGCCGAGCCGGTCATGGGGGCGGGCGGCGTCGTCGTCCCGCCCAAGGGCTATTTCGAGAAGATCCAGCCGATCCTGAAGAAGCACGACATCCTCTTCGTCGCCGACGAGGTGATCAACGGCTTCTGCCGCACCGGCAACATGTGGGGCTGCGACACTTTCGGCATCCGCCCCGATCTCGTCGTCTGCGCCAAGCAGCTGTCCTCGGCCTATCTGCCGATCGCCGCCGTGCTCATGAGCCGGGACTTCTACGAGGTGATCGCCGATCAGTCGGCCAGGCTCGGCACGCTCGGCATGGGCTACACCTACGGAGGCCACCCGGTGGCCGCCGCGGTCGCCCTCGAGACCTTGAAGATCTACGAGAGCGATCGGATCCTGGAGCATGTCCGCGCGGTCACCCCGCGCTTCCAGGAGCGGCTCGTTCGTCTCTCCGCCCACCCGCTCGTGGGCGAAGCGCGCGGGGTGGGGCTCCTGGGCGGCATCGAGATCGTCAAGGACAAGCGGACCAAGGAGCAGTTCCCGCAGGAGGCCAAGGCCGCCGCCCAGATCGTCGCCCGCTGCCTCGAGCAGGGGCTGATCCTGCGGCCGCTGCCCGGCGACGTGGTCGGCATCTGCCCGCCGCTCGTCATCGAGGAGCACGAGATCGACCAGCTCTTCGACCGGCTGGAGCGCGCGCTGGATGCGGCCCTGCCGGCGATGCCGCTGGCCG
>DAIOUO010000173.1:0-7431 GCA_036759485.1 Geminicoccaceae bacterium
GCAGCTGACTCTTAATCAGCGGGTCCAAGGTTCGAGTCCTTGTGCGCCCACCACCGAAAAGCCGGAAAGATGGAGGAGTCGGTAGGGTAGCCGCGGGTGCGGCGCGGGCGCGGAACGGTCGTGCGCCGTCCGAACCCGAGCACTGTCCGCACCCACCGCGGCGCGTGGCCACGGTCCGGCGAAAAATCGCGTTCGGATCGACGCTCGGTTCCTTAACCGCTTCGTAACCTTTTCGCCGCATGCTCCGGTCGGGAAGCGGAGCAGCGGATGGCGGAACTCTTCCTCGCCCTCACGGCTCTCGCGGGGCTCGCGCTCGCGGTCCTCGCCCTGCAGCAGCGCCCGGCCGGGAAGGTCGGGGGGCGGTTGCCGGGTGCCCCCGGGCGCCGCTCCGTGCGGCCGGCCGCCCAGCGGCCCTGCGAGGCTCGATCGGCGAGCGACCGGCCGGGCCGGGGCCCGCCGTTGTCAATGACGGAAATGGCGGCGGCCGGTGAAGACCATTGCGAGGCCGGCGCGGTCGGCGGCGGCGACGACCTCCTCGTCGCGCCGCGAGCCACCGGGCTGGATGCAGGCCGTGGCCCCCCCCGCGATCGCCGCCTCGAGGCCGTCGGCGAAGGGAAAGAAGGCGTCCGAGGCGACCACGCAGGGCCCGCGGCCGGGACCGCGATCCATCCGCTCGACTGCGTGGCGGGCGGCATCCACCCGGCTGGTCTCGCCCATCCCGATACCGACCGTGGCGCCGTTCCGGGCGAGCACGATGGCGTTCGAGCGGGTGTGGCGGACGACCTTCCAGGCGAAGGCCAGGTCCACCCACTCCGCTGGGCTCGGTGCGCGGCGGGTGACCACCCGCCAGGCGGCGCGCTCGTCGGTGCCGGGGTCGCGGGTCTGGACGAGCAGGCCGTCGCCGAGCGAGCGGACCACGAGGCCGGGCGCCGCCGGGTCGGGCAGGCCATCGGTCACCAAGAGCCGCAACGCCGGCTTGCGCGCGAGCACCTCGGCGGCTTCCGGCAGGACGGCCGGTGCCACCACCACCTCGAGGAAGAGACCGCTCATCGCCCGGGCCGTCTCGCCATCGAGCGGACGGTTGACGGCCACGATACCGCCGAATGCCGAAACCGGGTCGCACGCCAGGGCCTTCTCCCAGGCTTCGCGCAGACTCGCCCCGAGAGCCGCGCCGCAGGGATTGGCGTGCTTGACGATCACGACCGCGGGCTCGACGTGCTCGGCGACCGCCTCGAGGGCGGCATCGGCGTCGAGCAGGTTGTTGTAGGAGAGCTCCTTGCCCTGCAATCGGCGGGCGTCGGCGACGCCGGGCCGCGGCCCGCTCGACCGGTAGAGAGCGGCGGCCTGATGCGGGTTCTCGCCGTAGCGCAGCCGCTCGACCCGCTCGGCCGCCAGCACGAACCGCTCGGGAAAGGCCTCGCCGCGGGTCTCGTCGAGAAAGGCCGCGATCGCCGCGTCGTAGGCGGCGGTCAGCGCGAACGCCTTGGCGGCGAGCCGGCGGCGGGTCTCGAGGCGCGTGCCGCCGGCCTCGGCGAGCTCGGCGAGAAAAGCGGGATAGTCGGCGGGGTCGGCGAGCACCGTCACGCGCTCGTGGCATTTGGCGGCGGCGCGCAGCATGGCCGGCCCGCCCACGTCGATCTGTTCGATGCACTCGGCGAAGGCGGCGCCGCGTGCCCTGGTGGCGGCGAACGGGTAGAGATTGACGACCAGGAGGTCGATCGGAGCGATACCGTGCTCGGCGAGTGTCGCCCGATGCTCCTCGGTGTCGGTAGCGAGCAGGCCCGCGTGGATCCGGGGATGGAGGGTTTTGACCCGGCCGTCGAGGATCTCCGGGAAGCCGGTGACCGCGCTCACCTCGAGGACGGCGAGCCCCGCCTCGCGCAGGGTGCCCGCCGTCCCGCCGGTCGAGACCAGCGTTACGCCGCGTTCGGCGAGCGCGCGGGCGAGCTCGACGAGCCCGGTCTTGTCGGAAACCGAGAGGAGCGCGCGGCGGATCGGCCGGACGGTCATGGAGGAGCTCCGGTTCGCGAAGGCTCAGGGAGCGCGGGCGAGACGGGCGATGAAGAAGCCGTCCATCCCGCCGCGCTCGGCCCAGTGGCAGGGCAGCGTCCGCACCGCCCCGGTCGCGTCCGGGACGACCGGCAGGCCCTCGAGCTCGCGGGCCAGGATCGGATCGCGCCGCAGTCCGGGCGTGCGACCGAGCAGGGCTTCGATGCGCCGTTCGCCCTCCTCGGGTTGGAGCGAGCAGACGGCGTAGACGAGGCGACCACCCGGGGCGAGCATGGCTGCCGCGGCATCGAGCAGACGGTCCTGCAGCTCGACCATCCGTGCCACGTCCTGCGGCCGCTTGTGGTGGAGGATGTCGGGATGCCGGCGGATCGTCCCGGTGGCGCTGCAGGGTGCGTCGAGGAGCACGAGCGGTGCCGGCGCCGGAGGGCGCCAGGCCGTGACGTCCGCCGCGACGAGCTCGGCCCGGAGCCGGGTGCGGGCGAGGTTGGCGCGCACCCGCTCGAGGCGGGCGGCCGAGAGGTCGACCGCCGTGACCCGGGCACCCGCGGCGGCGAGCTGCAGCGTCTTGCCGCCCGGGGCTGCGCAGAGATCCAGCACCGGCCGATCCTCGACCGGGCCGAGGAGGCGGGCGGGCAGGCTCGCGGCGACGTCCTGGACCCAGAACGTGCCCTGGGCGTAGCCGGGCAATTCCTCGATCGCACCCCCGACCGGCCGCCGCACGACGTCGCGCCAGAGCGGCTCGGCTTCGAGCAGCGCTGCCGTCTCGGTCGGATCGCCGCGTACCACGAGGTCGAGCGGCGGCTCGCGCAGATGGATCTCGGCGACCGCCCGCGCGGTCGGCTCGCCATAGGCCGCTACCCAGCTCCGCCAGAGCCAGTCGGGGGTGTCGAGGCGCGGGCCATCGAGTTCGGGCAGGCGCGCCGCGGCGTGACCGGCGAGGCGCCGGAGCACGGCGTTGAGCATCGGTACGGCCTTCTCGTGGCCGTGCCGCGCGAGCTCGACGGCGGTGTGAACGGCGGCGTGCGGCGGCGTACCCAGGATCGCGAGCTGGGCGACGCCGATGCGGAGGATGTTGCGCAGCCGCGGCGGCTCCGGGACGAAGCGCAGGAACGGAGCGGCCAGCGCGTCGAGCTCTCCCGTTCGGCGGAGCACGGTCGCGATCAGCAGCCGGGCCAACTGGCGATCGCGGGGCGCGAGTTGGGCGAGCTGGGGATGTTCGGCGAAGGCCTCCTCGAGCCGGCGTCGCTCCGGACCCAGCACGGCGTCCAGCACGTCGAGGGCGAGCGAGCGGGCGGAAACCGGTGGCCGCCGAGACTCGAGCACCGGGGGGCCACCGTGCGCCGGGCCACGGCGGGGCGGCGGCTCGGGCGGCCCCTTGCGGCGCCGCGGCGGCTCCTCGGTCCGACCCCTCACGCGACGTTCTCCATCCCGAGACCGTTCCCCGCTCGGTACCCGCGCCCGCCGGAGACGCTCTGCGAGCGGGGCCGGATCGGAACTCCCCGGCCGCAGGTCGCGTTCCGGCCGGGTGCCGGGCGCGTCGGAGCCGGTCGAGCCGGTGGTAGGACCGTGCGGGCGACCGTCGAAGCTCGGCGCGGGGTAGAGGCGTGGGCCCGCAACGGAGCGGGCACGCGGCCGGACGGGTTCCCGCCGGAAACCGAGCGTGTCCGGCTCGCACGGGCGGACGGCACCGCGACGCACGGCACCGCGACGCACGGCACCGCCGAGCGACCCCTCGAGGAAAAGAACGGACGGGTGCCGCCACTCCGGGTCGGAGCGAGCCGGCCCACGGGAGCCGTGTCGAACCCGGCCGTGCCTTTCCGGGTCCGGCGTGCCAGCCGTTCGGCCTCGTGCACTGCCGTCGCAGCGGGCACCCGGTCGTCGTGGCCCGGGTCGGCAGCGGGCGAGCCGCTCGGTCGATCCACGGGTACGGCGCGTCTCGAGGTCGGAGCGAGGGCCGTCGCGGACAGGGTCGACGCCGGTCCGAACCGAACCCGGGGACCCCGTCGACCCTCGGACCGCCGCCCGGCGGTGTGGGAAGGCGCGCGGCGATCCACGGAGCGGCGGGCGGCGAGCGCCGATCGCAACCCCCTGCTCATGCGGCGGCCGCCTCCCGGGCGAGGGCGGAATCGATCAGAGCCACGGTCTCCGGAACCCCGTAGAGGGCGACGAACGTGCCGAAGCGCGGTCCCTCGGACCGGCCCAGCAGCGTCTCGTAGAGGGCCTTGAACCACTCCCGCAAGGGCTCGAACCCGTGGCTGCGACCCAGCGCATAGAGGAGATCCTGGATCGCTGCCCCGTCCGCACCGGCGGGCAGGGCCGCGAGGCGGTCGCGCAGGTCGCGAAGGGCCGCCCGCTCGCGCGGGTCCGGGGCGCGCAGCCGGCGTTGCGGCAGCACGAAGTCGCGGCAATAGGCGAGAGCGTGTTCGACCAGCCGGGCGAGCTCCGGGTGGCTCGCGGCGGTGACCCCTGGCGCGTAGCGCGTGATGAAGCCCCAGAGCAGCTCGGCCGACTGGGCGTTCAGGACGGTCGCGAGATTCAAGAGCATCGCGTAGGAGAGCGGCAGCCGGTGGACCGGCGGGTGGCCGTCGTGCAGGTGCCAGACCGGGTTGGCGAGCCGCTTCTCGATGTCCTGCTCGAGGAACGCCTCCAGGAGCTGGTGGTACTCGTCGACGTGGCGAGGGATGACGTCGAAATAGAGCCGCTTCGCGGCTCTGGGATCCTTGTACATGAAGAGGGCGAGGGATTCTCGGGTGCCGTAGCGCAGCCATTCCTCGATTGTGAGGCCGTTCCCCTTGGACTTGGAAATCTTCTGTCCGTTTTCGTCGAGGAAGAGCTCGTAGGTGAAACCCTCGGGTGGCGTTCCACCGAGGATCCGGCAGATCTGGGTGCCGAGCTTGACCGAATCGATCAGATCCTTGCCGGACATCTCGTAGTCGACGTCGAGGGCGACCCAACGCATCGCCCAGTCGCACTTCCACTGCATCTTGCAGTGGCCACCGGTCACCGGGACCTCGGTCAAGGTCCCGTCCTCGTCGCGGAAGACGACCGTACCGGCATCGGGGCGGGTCTCGAGGATCGGCACCTGCAGGACGCGGCCGGTCTTCGGCGAAATCGGCAAGATCGGCGAGTAGGTCGCGCGTCGCTCCGGGCCGAGGGTCGGCAGGATCACCCTGCGGATCGCCTCGTGGTTCTCGAGCACCTTGCGGAGCGTGGCGTCGAACAGCCCCGAACGGTAACACTCGGTGGCGCTCTTGAACGTGTAGGGAAAGCCGAAGTCGTCGAGGAACGCCTTCAGTCGGGCGTTCATGTGGTGGCCGAACGATTCGTGCGTGCCGAACGGGTCGGGGATCGCCGTGAGTGGCCGGCCGAGATGCTGCGCAACCATCTCCCGGTTGGGGACGTTGTCCGGGACCTTGCGCAGCCCGTCCATGTCGTCGCTGAAGGCGACGAGTTCGGTCGGCAGGTCGCAGAGCCGGGCGAAGGCGCGGCGGACGAGGGTGGTCCGGAAGACTTCGCCGAAGGTGCCGATGTGCGGCAGGCCCGAAGGCCCGTAGCCGGTTTCGAACAACACGTAGCCCTTGGCCGGCGGTCGGTGGCGGACGCGCTCGACGACCTTGAGGGCCTCGACCACCGGCCAGGCCTTGCAGCGTGCGAAAAGCTCGCGCGGGACGGGCTCGCTCAAGGGTTCGACTCCGCATCGACCGCCCGGCGACCGGGCGGCGGGCACCATAGCGTGTTCGTCGCGGGCGGCCAGCCGGTCCGTAGTCGGCGCGCGCGGCCCGGCGCGGGCCGCCTCCGTTCAACCGCCGGCTTCGGGGCCTGGGGCCGCCCCGAGCCGGCGAAGCTCGCGTCGGTAACGCTTCCAGTTCTCGACATAGGCGCGGGTGCCGCGGGCCATCCGCTCGAGCTGGTCCGGGCGGACCTCGGCCACGACCTTGCCGGGTATCCCCATGACCACACTGTTGTCCGGGATCTCCTTGCCCTCGCCCACGAGTGCCTTGGCGGCGATCAGGCAGTTGCGACCGACCCTGGCGCCGCTCAAGACCATGGCGCCGATGCCGATCAGCGAGCCCGCGCCGATGGTGCAGCCGTGCAGCACGGCGGAATGGCCGACCGTGACGTCCGGCCCGACGATCAGCGGACAGCCCGGGTCGGTGTGGCAGACCGTGCCGTCCTGGATGTTGCTGCGCGCGCCGATCTCGATCGGCTCGCCGTCGCCCCGCAGCACGCAGTTCCACCACACGCTCGCCTCGTGGCCGAGCCGGACCCGGCCGATCAGCACGGCGGTCGGGGCGACCCACCATTCGTCGCTCTCGGTCTCCGGTGCGACCGAGCCGAGTGCCCAGAGCATCAGTCCGCCCCCCGATCGAGCCCGAGCATCAGCTCGACGTTCTGCACCGCCACCCCCGAGGCTCCCTTGCCGAGATTGTCGAGGCGGGCGACGAGGACCGCCTGGCGGCGCGCCTCGTTGCCGAAAACGTACAGCTCCTGATGGTCGGATCCGGCGAGCGCCGCGGCGTCGAGCCGGCCTTCCCGCGGCGCCGGCAACACGCGCACGAGCGGTGTGCCGCGGTAGCGGGCGGCGAGTGTCGCCTCGATGTCGGCCGCCTTCGGCCGGGTCGGCAACGCATCGAGGTGGAGCGGCACCGAAACCAGCATGCCCTGACGGAAGTTGCCGACCGAGGGCACGAAGATCGGCCGCCGGGCGAGCCGGGCGTGCAGCTGGATCTCGGGCAGGTGTTTGTGCTCGAGGCCGAGCCCGTAGAGCTCGAAGGGGGGGGCGCGACCGCTCTCGTAGGCTTCGATCATGGCGCGGCCGCCGCCCGAATAGCCCGAGACGGCGTTGATCGTGACCGGGAAGTCGGCCGGCAGGAGCCCGGCCTCGACCAGCGGCCGCAGCAGCAGGATCGCCCCGCTCGGATAGCAGCCGGGGTTGGCCACCCGGCGGGCCGCGGCGATCGCCCGGGGCTGTTCCGGGCCGAGCTCGGGCAGGCCGTAGACCCAGCCCGGTGCGACCCGATGGGCGGTGCTGGCGTCGAGCACGCGCGGTGCGCGCTCCCCGAGCCCGTCGAGGAGCGCCACGGTCTCGCGCGCCGCCTCGTCCGGCAGGCAGAGGATCACGAGATCGACCTCGGCGAGGAGGGCTCGCTTGGCCTCGGGATCCTTGCGCCGGGCGGGGTCGATCGCCACGAGCTCGACGCCGGGCAGGCGCGCGAGCCGCTCGCGGATGCCGAGGCCCGTGGTGCCCGCCTCGCCGTCGATGAAGATGCGTGCCGCCATGGCTCCCGGCCTCCGCCTCGCCGCGGCGCAGCATAGGCGGGCGCGGTGCCGGGGTCGAGCCGCCGCAGCGGGGACCCGGCCCGCCTCCGGCGCCGGCGCAGCGAGGTCGTGGGGGCCCCGGAGCCGGCACCACGGGTCCAG
>DAIOUO010000174.1:0-7405 GCA_036759485.1 Geminicoccaceae bacterium
CCGCCGACGGCGAGCCGGTCGTGACAATCGACCTCGAGGCGTGGGACGGACCGGTGGCGCTGCGGCTCGCCTCCGGTGTGCTGCCGCTCGCCCGGGCGGCGGCGGCGCGGCACGGCCGGGGCGTGGCGGGCCTGCCCGGGCCGGCCGTGCGGCCGCTCTATCTGCGCCCGCCCGACGCCAGGCCCGAGGCCGGCCGTCCGCTCGTGGTCGCCGGCTGAAGATGCTGGGCCTCGGGCGTCCCGGCACGCTCTCGGTCCGGCCGGTCGGGCCGTTCGACCTCGGCCGGCTCGCCAGGCTGCACCGGCGCTGTTTCAGCGAGCCCTGGAGCCGGGCCGATCTCGCCCATCTGCTCGCACTACCGGGTGGCTTCGGGCTGATCGCGCGGATCTACGAGGGCGGCCTCGGCGGGCTCGACGGGCTGCGCGGGGTGGGCTTCGCGATCGGCCGGGTGACGCGCGACGAGAGCGAACTGCTCTCGATCGGGGTGGCGCCACCTTGGCGCGGCCGGCGGATCGGCTCGACACTCCTGGTCGCGGCCATGGAGCGGGCGCGGGCGGCGGGGGCGGCGCTCATGTTCCTCGAGGTCGCGGTCGACAACCGGGCGGCCCAGGCGCTCTACACCCGGCACGGTTTCGAGACGGTCGGCTTGCGGCCCGACTACTACCAGCGTGCCGACGGCAGCCGGATCGGTGCGCACACCATGCGTTGCGAGCTCGACCGGGCGCTGGCCCGGACCGGCGGTGCGCCGCTCGGTGCGCCCGTCAGCGCGGCGGCCGGCCCCGCTTCCTGACCTCGAGCGTCCAGACTTCGGCGTTCTCCGCCTGGAGCCGTAGGATCTCGTGGCCGTGATCGGCCAGCGCCCGCGGTACGTTGACCCGAGCCTCCCCGTCGCGCAGCCGGACGCGGAGGATCTCGCCTTCGGCCATCCGTTCGAGGCGAAGTTTGGTCCGAACGAAGGTCATCGGGCAGACCTCACCCGTGATGTCGAGTTCGTGCGTCGTCTCGCTCACTTCCATCGACCGTCTTCCGCGCCGGTCAAAAAACCGCTTGCGGTTTGGCGCGACCCTCATATGGTGCGACCGCGACCGCCGGTTTACTCGGCTCTTGGGGATCCACTGGAATGACCGAGAAGATAAGCCCGAACGAGCTGTTGTCCATGACCACCGAGATCGTGTCCGCACACCTCTCGAACAACACGGTCGCGGTGGCCGACATCCCGCAGCTCATCAAGCTCGTGTACTCGAGTTTGGCTTCGCAAGGTGTCGAGGAGCAGAAGGAAGCTCCCGAGAAGCCTGTTCCTGCCGTTCCGATCAAAAAGTCGGTGATGCCCGACTACATCATCTGCCTCGAGGACGGCAAGAAGCTGAAGATGCTGAAGCGGCATCTGAAGACTCGCTACAACATGACGCCGGACGAGTACCGCAAGCGCTGGGGCCTGCCCGACGACTACCCGATGGTTGCGCCGGCCTACGCCGAGCAGCGCTCGACGCTCGCGAAGAAGATCGGGCTCGGCACCAAGCCCAGGGCGCGGGGCCGCCAGCCGGCCGCTTGAGGTCGCGACGCCGGTCGGCGCCGCGGAGTGTCGGCCGGCGGTCTTCGCGCGCTCCTCGTTTGTCGCTATAAGAGCGGCAGGGGCCGTTGATCCGCGCCGATCCGGGCCCATCTGCAGAGCGAGGCCCGATGCCCGAGACGGCCGGCCGGTGAGCAAGCGGCTCTTCATTCGAACCTACGGCTGCCAGATGAACGTCTACGACTCCGACCGGATGGCGGAGTCGCTGGCGCCGCACGGTTGGCGGCGGGTCGATTCGCCCGAAGAGGCCGATCTCGTCGTCCTCAACACCTGCCACATCCGCGAGAAGGCGGCCGAGAAGGTCTATTCCGAGCTCGGCCGCCTGCGGCGCCTGCGGGCCGAGCGGGTCGCCCGCGGCGGGCCGCCGATGCTGCTCGCGGTGGCCGGCTGCGTCGCCCAGGCCGAGGGCGAGGCGATGCTCGAGCGGGCACCTTTCCTCGACCTGGTCGTGGGGCCGCAGGCCTATCATCGGTTGCCCGAGCTCCTGGCGCGCCGCGCCCGGGAAACGGGCGCGCAGCTCGCCACCGACTTCCCGGTCGAGAGCAAGTTCGACCAACTGCCCGAGCGTTCGGGGCCGAGCCCGGTCTCGGCCTATCTCACCGTGCAGGAGGGATGCGACAAGTTCTGCACCTTCTGTGTCGTCCCCTACACGCGCGGTGCGGAGGCGAGCCGGCCCGTGGCGGCGATCCTCGCCGAGGCGAGGAGCCTGCTCGCCGCCGGGGCGCGCGAGCTCGTGCTGCTCGGCCAGAACGTCAACGCCTATCACGGCGAGGGGCCGGACGGCCGGACCTGGTCGCTCGCCCGCCTGCTCCAGGAGCTGGCCGGGCTCGAGGGCGTGGTCCGGCTGCGCTACACGACCTCCCACCCGAAGGACATGAGCCTCGATCTGATCGAGGCGCACGGCCGGATCCCGGCCCTCGCTCCCTATCTGCACCTGCCGGTGCAGGCCGGCTCCGACACCGTGCTCGAGGCCATGAACCGGGGCTACGGGGCCGCGGATTATCTCCGCATCGTCGAGCGGCTGCGGGCGGTGCGACCCGATATCGCGCTCTCCTCCGACTTCATCGTGGGCTTCCCGGGCGAGCGCGAGGCCGATTTCGAGGCCACCCTCGCCCTCGTCCGGCAGGTGGGCTTCGCCCAGGCCTACGCCTTCAAGTTCTCGGCCCGGCCGGGCACCCCGGCCGCGGCGATGCGCGGCCAGGTCAAAGATGCCGTCAAGGCCGAGCGGCTGGCCCGACTGCAGGCCCTTCTGGGCGAGCAGGCGCGGGCCTTCAACGAAGCCGTGGTCGGCCGCACCGTGCCGGTGTTGATCGACGGGCCGGGTCGTCACCCGGGCCAGCTGGTCGGCCGCACGCCCTGGCAACAGCCCGTCCATCTCGACGGGGCCGGGCTGTCGGTCGGCGATCTCGTTCCTGTCACGATCACGGGCTGTCATGCGCACAGCCTCGCCGGCCGGTGGGCGGCCGGCGCAATCGAGGAGGGTCGGGCCTGAAGACCGTGAGCCCACTGGACAGCCCGCGCGGCGCCAGCCGCCGGGTGCGCTTCGACGACAACGCCGTCTGTGCCGTCCTGTTCGGCCAACACCACGTCAACCTCGCCCGCATCGAGCAGAAGCTCCCGGTGACGATCGTGAGCCGGGGCAACGAGGTCTTCATCCAGGGCGACAGCGACGCCGACGTACAGGCCGCCGCCGCCGTGCTGGAGGACCTCTACGGCCAGCTCCGGCGCGGTCTCGTGATCGGTCGCGACGAGGTCGACGCAGCCTTGCGCATGCGCGGCGGCGAGGCCGGGACGGGCGAACGCCTCGACCACCACGCGATCCGCACCGACCGCAAGCTGATCGTCGCCCGCTCGGCGAACCAGCTCGCCTATCTGCGGGCCCTCGAGCGGTTCGACCTGGTCTTCGCGCTCGGCCCCGCCGGAACCGGCAAGACCTATCTGGCGGTCGCCATGGCGGTCGCCTTCCTCAGGCAGCACCGGGTCGAGCGGCTCGTCCTCTCGCGCCCGGCGGTCGAGGCGGGCGAGCGGCTCGGTTTTCTACCGGGCGACATGAAGGAGAAGGTCGATCCCTATCTCCGCCCGCTCTACGACGCGCTGCGCGACATGTTGCCGGAGGGCAAGGTGCAGCTGCGGATCGAGAGCGGCCAGATCGAGATCGCGCCACTCGCCTACATGCGCGGCCGCACGCTCGCCAACGCCTTCGTCATCCTCGACGAAGCGCAGAACACCACGCCCGCGCAGCTCAAGATGTTCCTCACCCGGATGGGCGAGGGCTCGCGCATGGTGATCACGGGTGACCCGACCCAGACCGACCTGCCGCCCGGTACCCCCTCGGGGCTCGCCGATGCGGTCGAGCGGCTCGCCGACGTGCCGGGCATCGGGATGGTCCGGTTCGACCGCGGCGACATCGTCCGGCACCCGCTGGTCACCCGGATCATCGAGGCCTATGAAGGCTCGCAGGAGCCGCGACAGGAGGGAGAGAGACGACGCCCGCGGCGGGCGTCCGGCTCGAGCGATGGACAGCGACAGTAGCGCTCACCCGACCGAGGTGACGGTCGAGGCCGCCGGTTGGCGCTCGGTCGTCACCGATCCCGAGACGATCTGCCGGCGCGCCGTCGCCGCCACGCTCCGGGCGGTGGGTCCACCCGGCGCTCCCGGCGAAGTGAGCGTGCTGCTCGCCGACGACGGCACCATCAGGGTGCTCAACCGCGATTTTCGCGGCAAGGACACCCCGACCGACGTCCTCTCCTTCCCGGCGGGGCCGCGCGCCCCGGGTGTCCCCGAGACCGCCCCCTGGCCGCTCGGCGACATCGCGATCGCCCTCGAGACGAGCGCGCGCGACGCCGCGGCCGCCGGCAAGCCGCTCGCCGACCATCTGGCGCACCTGGTCGTGCACGGCACGCTCCACCTCCTGGGGCACGACCACGAGCTGCCCGAGGAGGCCGAGCGGATGGAGGCCCTCGAGCGGCGCATCCTGGCGGGGCTCGGGATCGCCGACCCCTATGGCTCGGAGACCGCGTCGTGAGGCCGCTGCCGCGTCGCGACGGGCCGCCGCCCTCGCTCCTGGACGGATTGTTGCGGCGGCTGCGCGAGCTCGCCCTCGGCCCCGAGCAGGAGGGCTCGCTGCGCCGGACCCTCGAAGAGATCATCGAGGAGACCGAAGGCGGTGCGCAGCGGCTCCTGTCGGAGGAGGAGCGGGCGCTGGTCCAGCGGGCGCTGGCCTTCGGCGAGCTCGAGGTGGCCGACATCATGGTGCCCCGCTCCGACATCAAGGCGGTGCCGGTGGATGCGAGCCTCGCCGAGGTCGTGGCGGCGATGCGGGAGGCGGGCCATTCCCGGCTCCTGGTCTACCGGGACACGCTCGACGATGTCGTGGGCATCGTCCACCTCAAGGACCTCCTCGACTATTGGGGCGACGGCGCCGAGTTCGTGCTCGAGCGGATCGTCCGCCAGGTGCCCGTGGTGCCGCCCTCGATGCGGGTCCTCGAGCTGCTGCTCGAGCTGCGCACGAGCCGCCAGCATCTCGCGGTGGTGGTCGACGAGTTCGGCGGCACCGACGGGCTCGTGACGCTCGAGGACGTGGTGGGCGAACTGCTCGGCGAGATCGCCGACGAGCGCGCCACCCGGGCGGCTCCGCAGCTCGTCGAGCGGCCGGACGGCACGCTCGACGTCGACGGCCGTCTCGACCTCGAAGAGCTGGAGGAGCGCCTCGGCCTGCGCCTTCTGGGCGAGGACGAGCGGGACGAGGCGGACACGGTGGCCGGCCTCATCTTCGCGCTCGTCGACCGCGTCCCGGCGCGCGGCGAGCTGGTCGAGCATCCCTCGGGCGTCCGCTTCGAGGTGCTGGACGCAGATCCGCGGCGGATCAAGCGGGTGAAGGTGTACCGGCCGCCGGCCGCCCTGGGCGGGGGCGAGCTGGCCCGACCGGCCGCTTGAGCGCGCCGCGCGCGACCGGGGCGAGGGCGTTCCGACAGCTCCTCGCCTGCTTCCTGCTGGGCGCCGGGGCGACGCTCGCCCTGCCGCCCGTGCATCTGCTGCCGGCTCTCCTCGCCTTCGCCCTCTGGCTCCCGCTCCTCGAGCGGGCGCCGAGTCGCGCCGCGGTCGCCGCCCGCGGCTTCGCTTTCGGCTTGGGCTGGCACTTGGCCGGGCTCTATTGGATCGGGATCGCCTTCTTCACCGACGCCGAGCGGTTCGGCGCGCTCGCCGTGCCGGCGGTGACGGGCCTGGCGGCGCTCAATGCGCTCTTTCCGATGCTCGCCGCGCTGCTCGCGGCTCGGCGAGCCTGGCGCTCGCCGGTCGCAGCGGCCCTCGCCCTAGCCCTCGCCTGGACGGTCCTCGACGGGCTGCGCGACGAGGTCCTGCTCGGCTTCACCTGGAATCCGCTCGCGATCGTCTGGGCGCCGTGGCCGCTGTTCCTCCAGCCGGTCGCCTGGATCGGCAGCGAGGGCCTTTCGCTCCTGACCGCGGCGATCGCCGCCCTGCCCGGGGCCGCATTCCTGAGTGCCGCATCGCGGCCGCGTGCCGGGCCGGCGCTCGCCGCCCTCCTGCTCGCCCTGCTCGCCGCGGCCGGCGCCGCCCGGCTCGCGCTCGTCGCCCCGGATCCCGGATCCGGCACGCGGATCCGGATCGTCCAGGCCAACATCGACCAGCACCACAAATGGGACCCGGACAAGCGGGCGCTCTGGTTCCGCCGTCATCTCGAGCTCTCGGCCGAGCCGGCCGATGGGCCGGTCGACCTCGTCGTCTGGCCCGAGAGCGCCGTCCCCTACCAGATCGAGCGGGAGCCCGTGGTTCGCCGGCTCTTGGGCGAGGCCGCGCCGCGCGGCGGCTACCTGGTCACGGGCGGCGACCGCTTCGAGCTCGAGGCCGACCCGCCCGTGGCCGCCAATTCGGTCTTCGTTCTCGACGAGCAGGGCGGCATCGTCGCCCGCTACGACAAGGTCGACCTCGTGCCCTTCGGCGAGTACCTGCCCTGGCGGCCGGTGCTGCAGCGGATCGGGCTCGAGAAGCTCACGGAGGGGACGATCGACTTCCGGCCCGGCCCCGGGCGGCGGACGATCCGCTTGCCCGGCCTGCCGGCCATGGGCCCCTTGATCTGCTACGAGGCCATCTTCCCGGGCCGGGCGATCGACCCCGACGACCGCCCGGACTTTCTGCTGAACGTCACCAACGACGCCTGGTTCGGCCGCAGCTCCGGCCCCTATCAACACGCGGCGATGGCGGTGCTGCGCGCGGTCGAGGAGGGATTGCCCCTGGTGCGCGCCGCCAATACCGGCGTCTCGCTCGCCATCGATGCGCTCGGCCGCGAGGTGGCGCGGCTCGGGCTCGGCCGGGCGGGTGTGCTCGACCTGGTGCTGCCCGGCCGGCTCGCGACCCCGCCGCTCTACCGGAAGATGGCGGGATGGCCGGCGGTCTTTCTATTTTCGGTTGTGTTCCTCGCTCTGGGATGGCAACAGTGGCGCGACACCGGTGCGGGGCGGGGTCGGCGATGGGCAGGCCGCTGACGTCATCGGACGGCGAGGGGGTGGATCCGGTCGACCGGCACGTCGGCCGGCGCCTGCGGCTGCGCCGCGCGCTCATGGGGCTCAGCCAGGAGCGGCTCGGCGAGCTCCTGGGCGTGACGTTCCAACAGGTCCAGAAATACGAGCGCGGCGCCAACCGGATCGGTGCCGGCCGGCTGTGGCGGCTGGCCGCGATCCTGGACGTGCCGGTCGCCTGGTTCTTCGAGGATCTCGAGGAGGCGGAAGCCCTGCCGGCGCCGGCTTCCGGCCTCGCCGAGCCGGGAGAGGGGTTCGTCTTCGACCTGCCGCGACCGCGGGTCGCGGCACCGGTCGG
>DAIOUO010000175.1:0-7331 GCA_036759485.1 Geminicoccaceae bacterium
CTACGAGGGCGTGCCGCTCGAGGAGGGGTGAGCGGCCGGCGCACGCCGGCGAGGTCGGGCCGTGGCGCCGCGCGCATTGCCGCAGCGCGGCACGGCTGGTAGAAGCCCCGCCGCGCGCGGACCCCTCCCGGAAGCGTCGACCATGAAACTCATCGCCGGCAACGCCAACCGGCCGCTGGCCGAAGCGATCGCCGCTTATCTGCGCGTCGATCTCACCAAGGCGACCGTCCACCGCTTCGCCGACATGGAGGTGTTCGTCGAGATCCACGAGAACGTGCGTGGCGAGGACGTCTTCATCATCCAGCCGACGAGCTACCCGGCGAACGACAATCTGATGGAGCTCCTCGTCATCATCGATGCGTTGAAGCGCGCCTCGGCGCGGCGGATCACCGCCGTCATTCCCTACTTCGGCTACGCTCGCCAGGACCGCAAGCCCGGGCCGCGCACGCCCATCTCGGCCAAGCTCGTCGCCAACCTGATCACCACGGCCGGTGCGTCGCGGGTGCTCACGATGGAGCTGCACGCGGGGCAGATCCAAGGCTTCTTCGACATTCCCGTCGACAATCTCTTCTCCACGCCGCTCATGGTGCCGGACATCCTCGACCGGTTCGGCAACGAGAATCTCATGATCGTCTCGCCCGACGTGGGCGGGGTGACCCGGGCGCGCGGCTTCGCCAAGCGGCTTGACGTGGGACTGGCCATCATCGACAAGCGGCGCGAGCGGGCGGGCGTCTCCGAGGTCATGAACGTCATCGGAGACGTGCGCGGTATGCGCTGCATCCTGGTCGACGACATCGTCGATTCCGGCGGGACCTTGTGCAACGCGGCCGACGCGCTCCTCAAGGCGGGGGCGGTGTCGGTGCAGGCCTATGTGACGCACGGGGTCCTCTCGGCCGGGGCGGTCGCGCGTATCGTGGCGAGCTCGCTCGACAGGCTCGTGATCACCGACAGCATCCGCCCGACCGAGGCGGTTCGTGTGACCGACAAGATCCGGGTGCTGTCGATCGCCCCGCTCATGGGCGAGGCGATCCAGCGGATCTCGAGCGAGAGCTCGGTGTCGAGCCTGTTCGACTGAGCCGGGAAAGGGTCTGTCCGGGCGGGGGTTCCCGCGGACCGGAGGGGCAGGAGGAAGCGATCGATGGTGCAGGTGTTGAAGGCGGAGCGGCGCGAGCGGACGGGTAAGGGCGGGGCGCGCGCGGTGCGCCGGGCCGGCAAGATCCCGGCGATCGTCTACGGTGGCGGCGCCGAGCCGCTCAAGATCAGCCTGGATGCCAAGGAGGTCCAGCGGCTGCTCCACCAGCCGCGCTTCTTCGCCACCGTCCTCGACCTCGAGATCGACGGGCGGATCGAGCACGTACTGCCGCGCGAGGCGCAGTTCCACCCGGTGACCGACCGACCGCTGCACCTCGACTTCGTGCGCGCCGCGGCCGGCGCCCGGGTGACCGTGGCCGTGCCGGTCCGCTTCGTGAACGAGGCGAGCTGCCCGGGCCTCAAACGCGGCGGTGTGTTGAACGTCGTTCGCCGCGAAGTCGAGCTGGTCTGCCCGGCGGATGCCATTCCGGCCGAGATCGTGGCCGACCTCTCGGGCTTCGACATCGGCGATTCGGTGCACATCCGCCACGTCACCCTGCCGCAGGGCGTCCGGCCGACGATCACCGATCGCGACTTCACGATCGCCTCGATCGTGCCGCCGACCACCGGCGAGGCGCCGGCGGCCGCGGCGGGCGAGCAGCCGGCCTCTTGAGCCGGGCCACGGCGGGACCGGGGCCCGGCGCCTTGAAGCTCTTCGTGGGTCTCGGCAATCCCGGGCCGGAGTACGAGGGCAACCGGCACAATGTCGGCTTCATGGCGGTCGAGCGGATCGCCGCCCGTTGGCGCTTCCCCGCCTGGCGGGCGAAGTGGCAGGGCCGGGTGAGCGAGGGCTCGCTCGACGGCGAGCGGGCCCTCCTGCTCGAGCCGCAGACCTTCATGAACGAGAGCGGCCGCTCGGTCGCCGCCGCCGTGCGCTTCCTGAAGCTGCCCTATCCGGACGTCGTGGTCTTCCACGACGAGCTCGACCTCGCCCCGGGCAAGGTCAGGGTCAAGCTCGGGGGCGGGGTGGCCGGCCACAACGGGCTGCGCTCGATCGCCGCCTGCCTCGGCACGCCCGACTTCCGGCGGGTGCGGATCGGCATCGGCCATCCCGGCCACAGGGACAAGGTGACCGGCCACGTGCTCTCCGACTTCGCCAAGGCCGAGCGGCCCTGGCTCGAGCGGCTGCTCGACGCGATCGCCGAGGCCGCACCGCTCTTGGCCCGAGGCGACGATTCGGGCTTCATGAACAAGGTCGCGCTCCTTTCCCGCGACCCCGAGGAGGAGGCCCGACGGGCGGAGCGCAAGGCCGCGCGGGCGGCCGCCGCGGGCGAGGGGAGCGGCTGAGATGGGCTTCGCCTGCGGAATCGTGGGCCTGCCGAACGTCGGCAAGTCCACTCTCTTCAACGCCTTGACGGCGACCGCCGCGGCCGCCGCCGCCAACTACCCGTTCTGCACGATCGAGCCCAATGTCGGCCGGGTACCGGTGCCCGACCCCAGGCTCGAGGTGCTGGCACGGCTCGCCAAGTCGGCCAAGATCGTCCCCACCCAGCTCGAGATCAAGGACATCGCGGGCCTCGTGCGCGGTGCTTCCAAGGGCGAGGGGCTCGGCAACCGATTCCTCGCGGCGATCCGCGAGGTCGACGCGATCCTTCACGTGCTGCGCTGCTTCGAGGATCCGGACGTCACCCACGTCGAGGGCCGGGTCGATCCCTTGCGCGATGCCGAACTCGTCGACACCGAGCTCTTGTTGGCCGACATCGAGAGCCTCGAGCGGCAGCGGGACGGGCTCGTCCGCCGGGTCCGCGGCCAGGACCGCGAGGCCAAGGCCAAGCTCGAGCTGATCGAGCGGATCCTGCCGGCGATGGGCGAGGGCGTGCCCGCCCGGAGCCTCGCCCTCGGCGCGGAGGAGCGGCAGCTCCTGCGCGGCTTCAACCTCTTGACCGCGAAGCCCGTGCTCTGGGTCTGCAACGTGGAAGAGGCCGCGGCCGCCGGCGGCAACGAGTGGACCGAGAAGGTGGCGGCGATGGCGGCCGGCCAGGGAGCGCGGCACGTGGTGATCTCGGCCGCGATCGAGGCCGAACTCGCAGGGCTCGAGCCCGCGGAGCGGCGGGCCTATCTCGAGACCCTGGGCCTTTCCGAGCCGGGTCTTTCCAAAGTGATCCGCGAGGGGCACGCGCTCCTGGGCCTCATCACCTTCCTCACGGCGGGGCCCAAGGAGGCGCGCGCCTGGACGATTCCGGAGGGGGCCACGGCGGTCGAGGCCGCGGCGGTGATCCACACCGACATCGCGCGCGGCTTCATCTGCGCGGAAGTGATCGCCTACGAGGATTATGTGCGGCTCGGTGGCGAGCAGGCGGCCAAGGAGGCGGGCCGCATGCGGCTCGAGGGCCGCGACTACAGGATCCGCGACGGCGACGTCTGCCACTTCCGGTTCAACGTCTGAACCCTCCGAGCCGCTCCTTCGGGCCGGCGCGCAAGCTCACCGGGCGGCCGGGGCTCGGCCCCCGATCGCCGCCGCCTCGGCCAGGAAGGCGGCATGCGCGAGGATGCCTCGCTTGTAACAGACGAGCTCGAACTTCTCGTTCGGGCTGTGCACCCGGTCGTCGTCCAGGCCGAAGCCCAGGAGCAGGCTGTCCATCCCGAGATGGCGCTTGATCGAGGCCGTGACCGGGATCGAGCCGCCGCAGCCGATCAGCGCCGGCTCCTTGCCGAAGACCCGGGCGAGCGCCCGCCGTGCGGCGGCGAGAAACGGGGAATCGGTCGGCACCCGGATCGGTGCGCCCGCACCCATCTCGGTGATGCGAAGCCGGCAGCCCGCGGGCGTGCGCGCCTCGAGGAAGGCGCGCAGCTGGCCCGCCACGGCCGCCGGGTCCTGGTCGGGAACGAGCCGGAAGGAGAGCTTGGCCGAGGCCCGGGCCGGGATCACGGTCTTCGAGCCTTCGCCCGTATAGCCGCCCCAGATGCCGTTGACGTCGCAGCTGGGGCGCGCCCAGAGCCGCTCGAGGATGCTGCGCCCGGCCTCGCCGGTCGAGCGGTCGAGCCCGGCGGCGGCGAGGAACGCCCGCTCGTCGAAGGGGATCGCGGCCCACTGCGCCTTCTGCTCGGCCGAGAGCTCGACGACCGCGTCGTAGAAGCCGGGCAAGCGGATGCGCCCTTCCGAATCGTGCAGATCGGCGAGCATGCGGCAGAGCACGTGGATCGGGTTGAGCACGGCACCGCCGAACATGCCGGAATGGAGGTCGTGGGCGGGGCCCCCTAGCTCGATCTCGAAATAGGCGATGCCCCGCAGCATGGTGGTGATCGCCGGCTGGTCGACCCCGAGCATGCCCGTGTCCGAGATCACGCAGAGATCGGCCGCGAGCTCCTCGCGGTTGGCGAGGAGGAAAGGCTCGAGGCTCTTCGACGAGCTCTCCTCCTCGCCCTCGATCAGGACCGAGACGCGAACCGGCAGCGCCCCGTGCACCGCCTTCCAGGCGGCCAGGGCCTCGAGCCAGGTCATGAGCTGGCCCTTGTCGTCGACCGCGCCTCTGGCCACCAGGCGGGGCCCGTGCGGTCCCTCGACCCGGACCGGCTCGAAGGGCGGGCTCTGCCAGAGCTCGAGGGGGTCGGGCGGCTGGACGTCGTAGTGGCCGTAATAGAGGAGGTGCGGGGCACCGGCCGGGGCGCTCCGGTCGTGCGCCACGACCATGGGTTGGCCCTCGGTCGGCCGCAGCGAGGCCTCGAAACCGACCGCCCGCAGTCGCTCGACGAGCCACGCGGCGGCCCGGCGGGTGTCGGCGTCGAAGGCCGGGTCGGTGCCGACGGAGGGAATCCGCAACAGTTCGACCAGGCGAGCGACCGAGTGCTCGAATTCCCGCTCGACCTGGGCCAGGACCGGCTCGACCGCGACCGCGCGCATGGGCATCCTCCGCTCGAACGGCGGGAGCCTGCCGCCCGCCGGCGCACGGTTCAACCCCGAAGCGGCGAACCCGGAGGCCCGCCTTGAACCTCCTGCTCGTCACCGCCGACCAGTGGCGGGCCGACCATCTCGACCTCGACGGGACGGGGCCGGTGCCGACCCCGAACCTCGCGGCCTTCGCCCGCGAGGCGACCGTCTTTCTGCGACATTACAGCCAGGCGACCCCCTGCGGGCCGGCGCGGGCCTCGCTCTACACCGGCACCTACGCCTTCAACCACCGCTCCGTGACGAACGGCACCCCGCTCGATTGGACGCTCACCAACCTGGCTCTCGAGCTGCGTCGGGCGGGCTGGGACCCCGTGCTCTTCGGCTACACCGACACGAGCGCCGATCCGCGCATCCTCGCGCCCGACGACCCCCGGCTGCGCACCTACGAGGGCGTGCTGCCGGGCTTCGCGCCGGGTCTCTTGTTGCCCGAGGACGCCGGCCCCTGGCTCGATCGTCTGGCACGCCGGGGCTACGGCCGGATGACGGTCGAGGAGGCCTATGATCGGCCCTGGTGCGAGCCGGCGCCCTGGAAGGCCGAGGACAGCGAGAGCGCGTTCCTGGTGGACGAGGCGCTCGCTTGGCTCGCCCGCGCCCCGCGCGGCCGGCCCTGGGCGCTGCACGTCTCGCTCATCAAACCGCATCCGCCCTGGATCGCGGCCGCACCCTGGCACGGCCTCGTGGACCCGCGGCGGACCCGGCTACCTCTGCGCGCCTCGACGGTCGAGGAACAGGCGGGGCTGCACCCGCTCGTGGCGGTCTGGCTCGGACGGCGCTTCGAGGGCTCGCTCGACCGCGGCCTGATCGGCAAGGGCCCGGCCGACCTCGACCTCGCGACCGTGGCCCGGCTGCGGGCGGTCTATGGCGGGCTCGTCGCCGAGGTCGACCACCAGATCGGTAGGCTGCTCGACGCCGTCCGGGCGCGCGGCGCGTGGGACGACACGCTCGTCGTCGTGACGAGCGACCACGGCGAGCTTCTGGGCGACCATTGGCTCCTGGGCAAGGGCGCCTTCTTCCCGGCGGCCTTCCACGTCCCCTGCCTGCTGCGCGACCCGCGTCGGCCGCGGGGCCACGGGCGGCGGATCGAGGCCTTCAGCGAGCACGTCGATCTGTTGCCGACCGTCCTCGAGGCCCTGGGCCTGCCGGTTCCCCTGCAATGCGACGGGAGATCCCTGTCGGGTTTCCTTACAGGTGAACGGCCAGGCGGTTGGCGGCGCTCGGCGCAGATGGAACTCGACGTCCGCGACCCCGGCGGGGCCCTCCTCGGGCTCGGTCCGCAGATGTGCGGGCTCGCGGTCGATCTCGGCGAACGGTACGCCTGCGTGCGCTTTTCCGCCCTGCCGCCGATCCTGGTCGACCGGGCCGCGGATCCGGCCTGGACCCGCAACCTGGCCGAGCTGCCCGAGGGCCGCGAGCCGCTCCTCGAGGCGACCGCGCGGCTGCTCGAGCTCCGGCTCGCGAAGGCCGACCGGCGGCTCTCGGGCTGCCGGCTCGGTACGCGCGGCGTCGAAGGAGCTTACGATCCGTTGCCGCCCTTGCCGGCGGGTGCGTCGCTGCCGCCCGCCGCCGCCACGGTCCGGGCATAATGCTCGCAGAGGTCGCGGATCGGGCAGCTCGGGCAGGCCGGCTTGCGGGCGGTGCAGACATAGCGCCCGTGCAGGATCAGCCAGTGATGGGCGCCCTTGCGGAAGCGCTCGGGCACCACCTCGAGGAGCTTCTTCTCGACCTCGAGTGGGGTCCGGCCGGGGGCGAGGCCGGTCCGGTTGGCGACCCGGAAGACGTGGGTGTCGACCGCGATCGTGGGTTCGCCGAAGGCCTCGTTGAGGACCACGTTGGCGGTCTTGCGGCCGACCCCGGGCAGCTTCTCGAGCGCCTCGCGCTCGCGCGGCACCCGACCGCCGTGCTCCTTCACCAGGATCTCGCAGAGCCGGACGAGGTTCCTGGCCTTCGAACGGTAGAGGCCGATCGTCTTGATCTTCTCGCGGATGCCCTCCTCGCCGAGCGCCAGCATCGCTTGCGGCGTCGGGGCGGCAGCGAACAAGGCCGGGGTCACCTTGTTGACCGAGACGTCGGTCGCCTGGGCGGACAGCACCACGGCCACGAGGAGGGTGAAGGGGTCGCGATAGACGAGCTCGGTGTGCGGGTCCGGCCGGGCGGCGGCCAGACGCTCGAAGATCGCCTCGGCGCGGGCCCGTGGGTCCGAACGCGGGTCGGGGGCGGCGGGCGTCGCGGTGCGGGTTGGACGGCGGGGCCGGCTCGGCATAAGGTCTCTCTCGCGCATTCGATCGGGGGCGCGGCATGATGCGTGCCGGAG
>DAIOUO010000176.1:0-7307 GCA_036759485.1 Geminicoccaceae bacterium
GGAGCCGCGGTCGCCCGCGGCTCCTGCGGCCCGCCCCGTGGACCGCCACTCAAGCTGAGGTAGAACGGCCCGACGCGGAGCCCGCCGTCAAGAGCCGCCGAGAACTTCTTGGCGAAACTGTCGCAACTCAAGTATTTGCAAGTCAAGCCCCAGAAACGACGCCCGACTCGTCAGAGGCAAGAGCCTAAGGATCCCGCCGGCAACCCGCAAGGCGATCGAAACGAGAACGACGCAGTTCGCCGAAGGGTTGATGCAGCCCGAAACCGCCAACCCCCTGTCGGAGGACGGTCCGCACGGCCGGAAGCGGGCCGTCCGCCGGCCGGGCCGGCGTCCCGCTTGCGCTCCGGTTTCGCAAACGACACGATCCCCGACGACCGACGGCCCGCCGCCGGTCGCCCTCCCGGCCCGATCGACCGGGGCCGCCGGTCAGGTCGCCGGCTGCTGCCGGGTGTCGAGCGCCTTGATCCGCTGCGCGAGGCGCGAGATCCGCCGCGAGGCGGTGTTGAGGTGCAGAACGCCCTTGCTCACGCCGCGCCGGATCTCGGGCTCGGCGAGCGCGAAGGCCGCCTTGGCGGCCGCCACGTCGCCCGCCGCCAACGCCGCCTCGACCTTGCGCACGAAGGTCTTGATGCGGCTGCGGCGGCTCTTGTTGATGAGCGCGCGCTTGGCCGCCTGGCGGGCGCGCTTGCGCGCCGAGGGGGTGTTCGCCACGGGAACGGTCTCCACGGGAAATCGGACGCCGGCAGATAGCGACCCGGCCGCCGCCCGTCAACCGCACGATCGGCGCCGGGGCGCCGCCCGGCCGGACCGGCCTCAGCGGTGGACGAAGCTCGGCGAGCGCTTCTCGGCGAAGGCGCTCATGCCCTCCTTGCGGTCGGCGGTCGCGAAGGTGGCGTAGAACACCCGCTGCTCGAACCGCACCCCTTCGGCGAGCGTCGTCTCGAAGGCGACGTTGACCGCCTCCTTGGCCAACCGCACGATCGGTTGCGACTTCCGGGCGATCTCCTCGCCGAGCGCGATCGCCTCGTCGAGCAGCTTGGCGAGCGGCACCACCCGCGACACGAGGTTCGAGCGCTCCGCCTCCTCGGCACTCATGAGCCGGCCGGTCAGGATCATCTCCATGGCCTTCGACTTGCCGACCGCGCGGGTCAGCCGCTGGGTCCCCCCCACCCCCGGAATCGTGCCGAGATTGATCTCCGGCTGGCCGAACCGGGCATTGTCGGCCGCCAGGATGATGTCGCACATCATGGCCAGCTCGCAGCCGCCGCCGAGCGCGTAGCCGGCGACCGCGGCGATGAGCGGCTTCTTGTGCCGGGCGATCCGGTTCCAGGCACCCACGAAGTCGCTCTCGAGCGCGCTCACGAAGTCCTTCTCGAGCATCTCCTTGATGTCGGCGCCGGCGGCGAACGCCTTCTCCGAGCCGGTGATCACCACCGCCGCCACCGCCGGATCGGCGTCGAACGCGGTGAGCGCCTGCTCGATCTCGGCGATCACCTGACTGTTCAACGCGTTGAGCTGCTTGGGTCGGTTCAGCGTCACGAGCCCCACGGGCCCGCGCTTCTCGACCAGGATCGTCTCGTAGGCCATGAATCCGTCTCCTCGCCGGTGCTCCGCGGCGCCGGCTCGACCGCCCACCGGCGCGGCCGCCTCCGAGGCCGCCGCGCGGTCGCGGCTTCTTGCCCGAGCCGCCCGCCGCCGTCCAGCGCCGCCCGGCGCTCCGCTCGGCGCCGGCCTCAGCGCTGGCAGCGGCTGCAGAAATAGGTCGCCCGTCCGCAGAGGACGATCCGCCGGATCGGCCGACCGCAGGCCGGGCAGGGCTCGCCCGCCCGCTCGTAGACCAGGAAGTCGTTCTGGAAGCTGCCGAGCGTCCCGTCCGCCTGGACATAGTCGCGCAGGCTCGTCCCGCCCTTCTCGATCGCCTCGAGCAGCACCTCGCGCACCGACCGGGCGAGCCGTTCCGCCCGTTCGGGGCCCACCGTGAGGGCGAGCCGGCGCGGCGACAGCCGGGCGCGGAACAGGGCCTCGTTGGCGTAGATGTTGCCGATCCCGACCACCAGGCGCTGGTCCATGAGCGCGCTCTTGAGCGGCGTGCGCCGCCCGTGCAGGAGCTCCAGCAGCACCGCGGTACCGAATTCCGGCCCGAGCGGCTCGAGCCCGAGGCCGCGCAGGAGCGGATGCTCGCCGAGGCGGGCCGTCGGCCAGAGATCGACCGCACCGAAGCGTCGCGGGTCGACGAGGCGCAGCAGGCGGCCGCCCTCGAAGCCGAGCGTCAGATGCTCGTGCGGCCCCCTGGGCGGGCCGTCGAGCAGCAGCCGGCCGGACATGCCGAGATGGAGCAGCAGCGTCCAGCCGTCGTCGAGCGCCGCCAGCAGATATTTGGCGCGCCGCGCGAAACCGGTCACCACCCGGCCCTCGAGCCGGCTCGCGAGCCGCTCCGGCATCGGGAAGCGCAGCTCCCGCCGCCGCTGCTCGACCGCGGCGATCCGCGCCCCGGTCAGCTCGGCCGCGAGCCCGCGCCGGATGGTCTCGACCTCGGGCAGCTCGGGCACGCCCCCTCCCTTCCGCGCCTTGCCCGCCCGCCGCCCGCCGCGTACACCGCGCCGGTCGCAACGGAGCCGTCGCTGTCTGCATGAGCGAGCAGGACCCCGCAAGCGCCGCCGATCGGCTCGCCGCCTCCTTCGGCTTCGCCGAGGTCCCGCCCGAGGCCAAGGCCGGCCTCGTCAGGGGCGTGTTCGAGCGGGTCGCCGCCCGCTACGACCTCATGAACGATCTCATGAGCATGGGCATCCATCGCCTCTGGAAGGAGGCGATGCTCGATTGGCTCGCCCCCCGCCCCGAACTCCACCTGCTCGACGTCGCCGGCGGCACCGGCGACATCGCCCTGCGCTATCTTTCCCGTGTCGAGGGCCGCGGCCGGGTGACCGTCGTCGACTACAACCCCGCCATGGTCGCGGTCGGCCGCGACAAGGCGCTCGACGCCGGCTGGCTCGGCGAGATCGACTGGGTGGTGGGCGACGCCCAGGCCCTGCCGCTGCCCGATTCGAGTGTGGACGCCTACACGATCGCCTTCGGCATCCGCAACGTGACCCGCATCGACCGGGCGCTCGCCGAGGCGCGCCGGGTGCTCAGGCCGGGCGGCCGCTTCCTCTGCCTCGAATTCTCGAAGCTCGCGCTGCCGCTCCTCGAGCCGCTCTACGACCTCTACTCCTTCACCGTGCTCCCGGCCCTGGGTGCGCTCGTAGCGGGCGATGCCGAAAGCTACCGCTATCTCGCCGAGAGCATCCGCCGGTTCCCGGACCAAAGGACCTTCGCCGCACTGATCGAGGCGGCCGGTCTCGAGCGGGTGCGGCATCGCAACCTCTCCGGGGGGATCGCCGCGATCCACTCCGCCTGGCGGCTCTGAGGGGCGATGCTCCGCGGCGCGCGCAACCTCGCGCGGCTCGTCGGGGTCGCCCGTGCGCTCGCCCGCCACAACGCCCTCTTCCCGCTCGCCCTCGTCCCCCAGCTCGTCCCCTTCGTCGAGTTCGCCGAGCGCTTCGCCCGCCGCGACGCGCCGGGCCGGCCCGGCGAGCGGCTCGCCCGGGCGCTCCAGGAGATGGGCCCGGCCTTCATCAAGCTCGGCCAGAGCCTCGCCACCCGCGCCGATCTGTTGGGCGAGACCATCGCCCGCGACCTCTCGCTCCTCCAGGACCGGCTGCCGCCTTTTTCGGCCGAGGAGGCCCGCACCATCCTCGAGCGCGAGCTCGGCCAGCCGCTCTCCGCCCTCTTCGCGAGCTTCGAGGACCGACCGGTGGCGGCCGCCTCGATCGCGCAAGTCCATTTCGCCACCACGACCGAGGGCGAAGCGGTGGCGGTCAAGATCCTGCGCCCCGGCATCGAAGAGGCGATCGACCGCGACCTCGACTTCTTCCTCTGGCTCGCCGAATGGGCCGAGCGGCTGCACCCGCCCCTGCGGCGCTACAAGCCGGTCGAGGCGGTCCGCCTCTTGGCCCGCTCGACCCGCCGCGAGATGGACCTCCGCCTCGAGGCCGCGGCCGCCGCCGAGTTCGCGGAGAACAACCGGGACGCGCTCGGCTTCCGCGTCCCCCGGGTCGATTGGCGGCGGACCGGCAGACGGGTGGTCACCTTCGAGCGCGTGGAAGGTCTGCCGGCCGACGAGCGCGACCAGCTCCTCGCCGCCGGGCTCGATCCCGATGCGATCCTCGAGCGGGCGGCCGTCGTCTTCTTCAACCAGGTCTTCCGCGACGGCTTCTTCCACGCCGACATGCACCCCGGCAACATGCTGATCGATCCGAAGACCGGCGACATCGTCGCTCTCGATTTCGGCATCATGGGCCGGCTCGAGCTCGCCGATCGGCGGAACCTGGCCGAGGTGCTCCTGGGCTTCCTCGAGCGCGACTACGCCCGCGTCGCCGACGTCTTCTTCCGCGCCGGGTTCCTCCCCCCCGACCAGGACCGCGCCGCCTTCACCCAGGCCTGCCGGGCGCTCGGCGAGCCGATCCTGGGCCTGCCGTTGAACGAGATCTCCTTCGGCCGCCTGTTGGGCCAGCTCCTCGCCACCGCCGAGGAGTTCGAGATGGAGACCCAGCCCCAGCTCCTCCTCCTCCAGAAGACCATGGTGGTGGCCGAGGGTGTGGGCCGCGCCCTCAACCCCGCCGTCAACATCTGGACCCTCGCCCGACCCCTGGTCGAGCAGTGGATGCGCGAGAATCTCGGGCCCGAGGCGCAACTGCGCGAGGCGGTGGCGGAGGGCGTGGAAGCCCTCCGCCGATTGCCGGCCACCCTCGGCCGCCTCGAGCGCCTCCTGGAAGCCGGCCCCCGCCCCGGCCCCGAACGGCAGGGCGACGGGCGCGACCGGCTCGCGGGCATCCTCCTCCTGCTCCTCGGTCTCCTCCTCGGCCTCGCCCTCGGCTGAACGGCACCCTACCGGCACCCGTTCCGCCGCTCGCCCGGCCGAACGGGCCCCGCGGGCCTCCTCCACCTCCGAGCCTCCTTCTCTCCCTCTCTCTTCCTGCCACGTCTTCCGCCCGCCCTCGCCCGCGGCCGGGGGCAGGATCGCACCCGTGGACGAGGGCGATCGGCGGCGCCGGGGCTCCCCGATGGATCCCGGTTCGCGTCCCGGGGCCGGGCCGGCCACGACGGCCGGGCCGTGGCGCCGCGGCCCGGCGCGCGGGAATACCGTCCCGACAGAGCGGCGCCCGTGAGCCCCGGCCACGCCTCCCTCGCCGGCCTGCGCCGCCGCCCGGGCCTCTCCTCCGTCGCGGCGTCGGTCCGGGAGGCGGCGCGATCGCCGCACGGCGGAGCGAGCCGGCGCCGAGGCGACTGGTCCGTGCGGGTCCCGTTCGCAGGGGGAAGGGGCCGGGCCACCCGGCGCGACGCCCCACCCCCGCGCCTCCCCGGTCGCCGGATCGCCCGCCCGGCCTTGCCTTGCGCCGATCCGGCGGCACACTCGCGGGCGCGGCCCCCGGGGAGCCCTTCCTTGTCCGAGAAGCGTGTGCTGCTCGTCCTCGGCGGCGGGATCGCCGCCTACAAGTGCCTCGAGCTCGTCCGCCGGCTCAAGGAGCACGGGATCGCCGTGCGCTGCGTGCCGACCGCCGCCGCCGAGAAGCTCGTGAGCCCGCTCGCGCTCGCCGCGGTCTCCGGGGAGAAGGTCTACGATTCCCTCTTCTCGCTCACCGACGAGGCCGAAATGGGCCACATCCGGCTCTCCCGCGAGGCCGACCTCGTGGTCGTGGCACCCGCCACCGCCGATCTCCTCGCCAAGATGGCGAACGGCCTCGCCGACGATCTGGCCTCGACCCTGTTGCTCGCCACCGACAAGCCGGTGCTCGCCGCCCCCGCCATGAACCCGCGCATGTGGGCGCATCCCGCGACCCGCCGCAACCTCGAGCGGCTCGCGGCCGACGGGATCGCGATCCTGGGCCCGGCCGTGGGCGATACCGCCTGCGGCGAGGTCGGCGCCGGCCGGATGGTCGAGCCCGCCGAGCTCCTGGCCGCGATCCTGGCCCGTCTCGAGCCCGCCTGCCGCCCGCTCGAGGGCGTGCGCGCGCTCGTCACGAGCGGGCCGACGCACGAGCCGATCGACCCCGTCCGCTTCGTCGCCAACAGGAGCTCGGGCCGGCAGGGCCACGCGATCGCCGAGGCCCTCGCCCGGGCCGGTGCTTCGGTCACCCTCGTGAGCGGGCCGGTCGCGATCCCCGATCCGCCCGGGGTCCGCACCGTGCGGGTCGAGACCGCGCGCGAGATGGCGGCCGCCTGCGAGGCGGCCCTGCCGGTCGAGGTCGCGGTCTGCGCCGCCGCGGTCGCCGACTGGCGCCCGGCCGAGGTGGAGGCGACCAAGATCAAGAAGGAGGCGGGTGCCGCACCACCCCTCCTGCAGCTGGTCGAGAACCCCGACATCCTGGCGGGCCTCGCTCGCCACCCGACGCACCGGCCGCGCCTCGTCGTGGGCTTCGCGGCCGAGACCGGCGCACTCGAGGCCGAGGCCCGCACCAAGCGCGCGAAGAAGGGCTGCGATTGGATCCTCGCCAACGACGTCTCTCGCGGTGCGGTGTTCGGCGCCGATCGCAACCGCATCCTGTTCCTTTCGGGCGACGGCCCGGCCGAGCCCTGGCCCGAGCTCTCCAAGGAGGAGGTGGCGGCCCGTCTCGTCGAGCGGATCGCCGCCGCCCTCGGCCGGAGGCCGGCTTGAGCCCGTCCGTCCCGGTCGCGGTCGAGCGGCTGCCGCACGGCCGCGACCTGCCGCTTCCGGCCTATGCGAGCCCGGGTGCCGCCGGCCTCGACCTCCCGGCAGCCCTTCCCGAGGAGCGCCCGCTCACCCTCCGGCCGGGCGAGCGGGCGCTCGTGCCGACCGGGCTTCGGATCGCGCTCCCCGCGGGCTTCGAGGCGCAGGTCCGGCCGCGCTCGGGCCTCGCTTTGCGCCACGGCCTCACCGTCCTCAACGCCCCGGGCACGATCGACAGCGACTATCGCGGCGAGATCGGCGTGCTGCTCGTCAATCTCGGCAGCGAGCCGGTGACGATCCGCCGCGGCGAGCGCATCGCCCAGCTCGTTCTCGCACCCGTCTGCCGGCTCGCCTGGGAGGAAAGGCCCGTGGCGATCCGGGAGACCGTGCGCGGGACCGGCGGCTTCGGCTCGACCGGCCGGGCCGGCCTTCCGACCGGATCGGAGCCCGCCCCTGCGCCCCGCTCCGCCGCTCCCGCACCGGAACCGGCCGCTCCACCGGCCGACCCGGATCGTGCCGGCTGATGCGCGACCCGCCCGGCCTCGACCGCCGCTTCCAGCTCGCCGTCGCGGCGGTGCTCGAC
>DAIOUO010000177.1:0-7232 GCA_036759485.1 Geminicoccaceae bacterium
ACCACCACGCCCGAGTTCGGCTGGAAGGGGGTGACCGACAATCCACTCGGCGAGGTGGCCCGCAACCCCTGGGACACGAGCCGCACCGCCGGCGGCTCCTCGGGTGGTGCCGCGGTCGCCGCCGCCCTCGGCATGGGTGCCCTGCACCAGGGCTCGGACGGCGGCGGCTCGATCCGCATGCCGGCGGGCTTCACCGGGATCGTCGGGCTCAAGCCCACCTTCGGCCTCGTCCCCACTTGGCCCGCCTCGCCCTTCGGTACCGTGAGCCACGTCGGGCCCATGACGCGGACCGTGGCCGAAGCGGCGCTCATGCTGAACGTCCTCGCCGGTCCCGATCGGCGCGACTGGTACGCCCTGCCGCGGCGGGGAATCGACCACACGATCGGCCTCGAGGGCGGGATCTCGGGCTTGCGGCTTCTCGCGAGCGTCGATCTCGGCCATGCCCGAGTCGATCCGGAGATCCGTACGGGCTTCGCGCGCGCGCTCTCGGTCCTGGCCGATCTCGGCGCCGAGATCGTCGAGCGCGATCCCGGCATCGGCGACGCCCGGGCCCTCTTCGAGTGCCACTGGTACGCCTCGGCCGCCTTCCTCGTCGGCCGCATTCCCGAGGAGCGGCGCGGCTGGATCGACCCGGGCCTCGCCGAGATCGCCGAGGAGGGTGGGCGGGTGACCGCCACCCGGCTCCTGGAGCTGCGGCTCGAGCGGGCGGCCTGTGCCGAGCGCATCGAAGCGCTCTTCGAGGAATTCGACCTCCTCCTCACGCCCACCCTGCCGATCCCGGCCTTCGAGGCCGGGCGCGAGGTGCCGGCCGGGGGACCATATCGGCGCTGGACCGAGTGGACGCCCTTCACCTGGCCCTTCAACCTCGGCCAACAGCCCGCCGCCACGGTACCCTGCGGTTTCACCGCGGAAGGGCTGCCGATCGGGCTGCAGATCGTGGGACCGAAACACGCCGATGCGCTCGTGCTGCGCGCCGCTCGGGCCTTCGAGAGCGCCAGCCGGCAGCCGATGCCGCAGGCGCCGCGACGGCTCGGAGCCTCGCCGCTGGCGGGGCCGGTGCGGCTCGTGTAGCTCTACCGTCCGAGGCGTCGACCACGGGCCCCGACGTCCGGGAGACGCCGAGCGGAGCCGGGCATGCGACGCGCGATCGCCACCGTCTCGATGGCCGGGACGCTCGCCGACAAGCTCGAGGCGGCTGCCGCCGCGGGCTTCGACGGGATCGAGCTGTTCGAGGCCGACCTCACCTATTACGGCGGCACACCCGAGGACGTTCGCGCCCGGGCGGCCGAGCTCGGCCTCTCGATCGTGGCGCTGCAGCCCTTTCGCGACGCCGAGGGCCTGCCGCCGCCCGAGCGGGCGCGGATGTTCGACCGGCTCGAGCGGAAGCTCGACCTCATGGAGCGGCTCGGAACCCGGCTCCTCCTCGTCTGCTCGCAGACCCGCCCCGACGCCGGCGGCGAGCCCGAACGGCTGGTCGAGGACCTGCGGCTTCTCGCGGAGCGTGCCGGCCGGCGCGGCCTCGTCGTCGGCTACGAGGCGCTCGCCTGGGGCCGGTTCGTGAACGATTGGCGGCAGGCCTGGGACCTCGTCCGGCGGGTCGACCACCCGGCCCTCGGCCTGATCCTCGACACCTTTCATCTCCTGGTGCGCGGCTCGACCACCGCGCCGATCCGCGAGGTGCCACCCGAGAAGATCGTGCTCGTCCAGACCGCGGACGCGCCGTCGATCGCCATGGACCCGCTCTTCTGGAGCCGGCATTATCGCTGCTTCCCGGGCCAGGGCGAGCTCGACGTCGAGAGCGTGCTACGCGAATTGTTCGCCGGCGGCTGGGATGGCTGGCTCAGCCACGAGATCTTCTCGGACGATTTCCGCTCGACCTCGGCGCGCCAGGCGGCGACCGACGGGATGCGCTCCTTTCTCTTCCTCGAAGAGCGGCTCGGCCGCGGCTCGCTGCCGCCCCGTCCCGAGCCCCGCGGGCTCGGCTTCGTCGAGTTCGTCGAGGCGGCCGAGCGGGCCCCCGCTTTTCGCGCGACGCTGCGCGCGCTCGGCCTGTCGCGTACCCACCGGCACCGCTCCAAGCGGGTCGAACTCTACCGGGCGGGAGACGTGGCGATCATCCTCAATCTCGAGGAAGAGGGCTTCCCGCACGCCTTCCAGCTCCTCCACGGGCTTTCGGTGGCGGCGCTCGCGA
This sequence comes from Geminicoccaceae bacterium, assembly GCA_036759485.1. Taxonomy (GTDB): domain Bacteria; phylum Pseudomonadota; class Alphaproteobacteria; order Geminicoccales; family Geminicoccaceae; genus JANXAZ01. Next base: position 2,192 of record DAIOUO010000177.1, read on the forward strand.
TCGAGACCGACGGGGCCGAACGCGCGCGGGCGCGGGCCGAGGCGTTGCGGGCCACCCCCTTCGTCTCGCCGGTGGGCGCGGGCGAGCTCGTCATCCCGGCGGTCCGCGGGGTGGCGGGCAGCCTGCTGTTCTTCCTCGACCCGGCGCGGCCCGGTGCCACCTTCCACGAGATCGACTTCCTGCCCGATCCCGATCCCGAACCCGCCCCCGACCTCGGTCTCTTGGGTTTCGACCACGTGGCCCAGGTGGTGCCACCGACCGAGCTCGCGAGCTGGACCCTCTTCTATCGTGCACTCCTCGGCCTCGAACCCGCCCGCCGGGCCGACCTCGTCGATCCACGCGGACCGATCGTGAGCCGTGCCCTCGAGGCGCCGGTGGGTCGGCTTCGGATCGTGCTCAACAGCTCGCCCTCGCAGACCTCGGCCGCCGGCCGCTTCCTCGCCCGGACGGCCGGAGCGGGTGCCCAGCATCTGGCGATCGCCTGCCGCGATCTCTTCGCGGCCGCCCGGGCGATCCCGGTCGAGCTGCGGCTGCCGATCCCCGACAATTATTACGCCGATCTCGAGGCCCGTTTCGATCTCGAGCCCGAGCGGCTCGAGGCCATGCGCGCACACGGCATCCTCTACGACCGCGATCGCGCGGGCGAACTCCTCCACCTCTACACCCGATCGATCAACGGCCTCTTCTTCGAGCTGATCGAGCGGCGAGGCGGCTATGCCGGCTACGGCGAGGTCAACGCCCCGGTCCGGCTCGCCGCCCAGGCGGAGCTCGACAAGAGCCCCGCCGAGGTGCTGACCCTGGCCCGCGGCCTCTGAAGGGCCCGGGCCGGCGGCCGCAGGAGCGCGCGGGGCCGGACCGACTCAGTCGGAGCGTGCAACCAGTACAGCGTAAGCGCCGAGCCGGACCTCGCGGCCGAGCGGCTCACCGGGGCCTTCGACCAGCAGGTCGGGGTCGCGGCAGGCGGCCTCGAAATTTCCCTCCTCGAGCCTTCGGCCGACGAGGCCGTCGAGGCCCGGCCCCTCGAGCCGCACGAGCCGTTCCTCGGGCGTGAGGTTGACGAGGGTGACGAACGTCGCCTCGGCCTTGCGGACGGCGAGCGCCTGGACCGTGCCGGGAGCGTCGGACTGCGTCTCGAGGACGGTACCGCCGGCGAGGCCCGTGTGCGCGCGGATCACCTGGTAGGAGGGCACGAGCGTCACGCCCGCCGCGTCGATCCAGGGCCTGGGCTCCGGTTGAGGTGTCACGACGATCCCCGAGGGCCCGCCGATCGCGGCGAGGGTGACGGCGGCGAGCCCGGCGCGGCCCGCATGGGCGAGATAGCCCGCGTACCAAGCGGCGCCGATCAGCGCCCGCTCGCGCGGGTCGACCCGGTTCATCGCCTGGCGGATGTTGTTCGGGTTCTCGGCCGGCACCCGACCATAGGGGTTGTCGCGCATGGCGATCGCGGTGGGGAAGATCCAGTAGGGGGTCGAGCCCGCGAAGCTGCGGGTGGTGGCGTATTCCCACGGCAGCGCCTCGAGATTTTCCATCATCGTGGCGTCGTCGCCCGCGTGCACCAGCGGGCAGCCCGTGTGGCAGACGAAGTCGAGCAGCTCGGCCGGTGGCCGCTTGCGGTTGAGCTCCGTGAAGTAGGAGAACATCCCACCGCCCACGGGCACCCCCGGGAAGGCCTCGCGGGCCACCTCGAATAGCTCGCGCCAGCCCGGCGCCTTCGGCCAGACGCTGCCCGGCAGGGTGCATTTGAGATCGCAGGCGGGCGACACCGCGACCCGCGCGAAGGCGACCCGGGCGGTGTCGATCGCTGCCCGAAGCGCCGCCACGTCGCGCCGCAGCACGGCGAGATCGTCGGTGGGCCGGCCCTCGTCGTCCAGGCAGGGCAGCACGGCCTCGAGCACGAGCGGGCAACCCAGTCGGCCGCCGAGTTCCTTGGCGAGGGCGAGCTCGGCCGCGCCGTGGCCGCGACGCGGGTCGTGGTGGACCACGAGGAAGGCCGGACGGGCGCGGGCCAAAAGCTCGGCCCGGCCGAGGGCACCCGCGAGATGCTCGGCCGGGGCTGCGAGACCGAGAGCCGGCATCCGTGCGACCGGGCGCTCGCCGACCCTCACGGTCACCGAGGTGGGGCCGCCGGCGGCCGCGGCGCGCGGCGCCTCGCCGCGGACCTCGAGGGTGACCCGCTGGCTCACCCGCTCGCCCTTGGCGATGGTGTAGGGCCAGGGCTTGGCGAGCGGGCGGACATAGGTTTTGTAGGAGGCGTCCATCCAGTTGCGATGGTCCTCCATCTCGAAGGCCTCGCCCTCCATGAGGCAGCGCAGCCGCACCCCCGGCAGCACCTCGTGGGTGAGCGCGCGGATGTCCTGGAACGGGCACATCGGATCGACGAGCTCGGGGAAGCGGCTCTCGACCACGCGGCCGTCGACGTGCTCGACGGTGAGCGGTCGACCGGAGACGCTCACCGGGTGGAGGACGACGAAGCCCGTGCGGTTCGTGACGAAGTCGGTCAGCGCCTCGCCTTCACCCTCGAAGAGGAGGCTGCCGTCGGCCCGGCCTTCGATCCTTGCCCGGTAACGGTAGGCCTGGTCGGCGTCCGCGGCGAGTGCGGTATAGGAAACGGTGAAGCCGTCGGCTCGCTGCTCGACCACGAGGTCGGTGATCGTCGGGTTGTAGGTGCCCCAATCGCGGTCGCGGACGATGTAGGCGAGCGAGCGGATCGCCTCGATCCCGCCGAGGGAGATCCAGCGCAGATTGCCCGCCTCGAGGGTGCAACGGAGCGGCCCGGCCACGAGCTCTCGCCGCTCGGGCAAGGGTTCCTCGGTGCCGAAGAGACGGATCGCCCGTGACGGTGCGCTCACCATGTCGGCCTCCCCTGTGCGTCGGGCCCAGAGGTGCCAAAGCGGGGGGCCCGATGCAACGGCGGCGGGACGCGCTGCGGATTCCGCATCGGCCCAGCCCGCGGGTGAGGGCTGCCCACGTGCGGCTTGACCCCCGCGGCGGCCGGCCCTACCCGCGACTCGAGGTGACTAGAGAATCCTGGGGAGGCGGCATGGCGCTCAAGGCGATGGCCCGCTCGCGCGCGGTCAAGGTCGGCCATTTCGTGGTCGAGTTCGCGACCCCGGGTATCGGCCACATTCTCAAGAACGCCGGCTGCGACTTCGTTCTGTTCGACTGCGAGCATTCGGGCTTCGGGTACGAGACGATCAAGGCCGCGATGCGCTATTTCGAGGCGGCGCGGCTGCCCGCGATCGTCCGGGTGCCGTCGAAGGAGTACCACCACATCGCCCGCGCCGCCGACTCGGGGGCCGAGGGCATCATGCTGCCGATGGTGAACGACGTCCGGGAAGCGCGGGCGATCCTGGACTGCCTCAAATACACACCAGAAGGGCGCCGCGGTGTCGCCCTCGGTATCGCCCACGACGGCTATTCGGGTGGCCCCGTGCTCGAGAAGCTCGCCCAGGCGAACGAGCGGACCACGCTCTTCTGCCAGATCGAGACCGCGGCCGGGGTCGAGAACGCCTTCGAGATCGCCGCGCTCGACGGGGTCGACTGCCTCTGGGTCGGCCATTTCGACCTCTCGGCCTCGCTCGGCATCCCCGGCGAGTTCCACCACAAGAAGTTCCTCGATGCGATCGAGCGGGTGGCGCGCGCCTGCCGCGAGCACGGCAAGGCCTGCGGCCGCCTCGTGCCGGATGTCGCCACCGGCATCGACTACTGGCACCGAGGCTTCGACTTTCTCTGCTATTCGGGCGACGTCTGGGCGCTCCAGGCGGCCGTCAAGGCCGGGGTGGACGGGATCCGGGCCGGCATCGAAGGTGCCGAGGCCGGGGGCGCCGAGCCCGCGCGGGAGCCGACCGATCCGCCGCCCGCCGCGTCGGGCAAGGGCAAGTCCGGCTCCGGCAAGACCGACAAGGGCGGCAAGTCGAAGAAGCGCTGAGGGGAGGGGAGACCGGCCATGGCCCGTTACCGGGTGGCGTTGAGCGGCGATTTCCGCAAGCCGGACGGCACGCCCACATACCCGATGTTCGACCTCGGACCGCTCACGAGCCGGGGCGACATCGAACTCGTCTGGGTCGACTCGGTCGACGGTGTGATGCCGGCCGCCGGCCTCGAGGGCTGCGACGCTCTGATCCTCCTCGTACCCCGCTTCGACCGGACCTCGGTTCCGAAGGACGGCAGGCTCGCCCTCGTCGCCCGCTTCGGGGTGGGCTACGACAGCGTCGACGTCGACGCCTGCACGGATGCCGGCATCGCGCTCGCCATCACGCCGGAGGGGGTGCGGCGGCCGGTCGCGGTCTCGATCCTGACCTTCGTCCTGGCCCTCTCGCAGAAGCTCCTGATCAAGGACAAGCTCTGCCGGCAGGGGCCGGCCGGCTGGGCGCGGCGCTCGGAACATATGGGCGTGGGCCTCGTGGGCCGCACGCTCGGTCAGCTCGGGATCGGCAATATCGGCGCCGAGGTCTTCCGCCTGGCGGCACCCTTCGGCATGCGCCACATCGCCCACGACCCCTATGTCGACCCGGCGCTCGCCCGCGAGCTCGGCGTCGAACTCGTGTCGATGGAAACGCTGTTCCGCGAGAGCGATTTCCTGTCGGTCTCGGTACCGCTTTCACCCGCCACCCGTCACCTCGTGAACGAGGAGCGGCTCGCGCTCATGAAGCCGACTGCCTTCCTGATCAACACCGCCCGCGGCCCGGTGGTGGATCAACGCGCGCTCTACCGGGCGCTGGTCGAAGGCCGGCTCGCCGGCGCCGGGCTCGACGTGTTCGAGATCGAGCCCTGCCCGGCCGACGAACCTCTGCTCTCGCTCGACACGGTGATCTGCACACCGCACGCGCTCTGTTGGACCGATCAGTGCTTCGCCGGCAACGGCGCGGCCGACGTCCGCCACGTGCTGGACGTGCTGGCCGGCCGGCCGCCCGGCTCGGTGGTCAACAAGGCCGTGCTCGAGAGCCCGCTCTTCCAGGCCAAGCTCCGCGCTCTCGCCGCCCGCGCTGTCGGTTGAGGGGGCCGGCGGCGGCCGGCAGCCGCGGCTTTCTCAGGATCGGGT
>DAIOUO010000178.1:0-7172 GCA_036759485.1 Geminicoccaceae bacterium
GCGCCGATAGCCCGCGAAGAGCTCGTCGCCGCCGTCGCCCGAGAGCGCCACCACGACCCGCCGCCGCGCGAGCCGCGCCACGAGCAGAGTGGGGATCGCTGAACTGTCGGCGAAGGGCTCGTCGAACCATTCGGGCAGCTCGGGGACGAGCGCGAGCGCCTCCTCGGGCCCGACCACGAGCTCGTGGTGTTCGGTGCCGAGCCGGCGCGCCACCGCCCGCGCCGGCGCCGATTCGTCGAAGGCCGGGTCGGGCGAGCCGATCGTGAAGGTCGGGACCGGACGGTGGCTCTGCGCCTGCAGGAGCGCCACCACGGTCGTGCTGTCGATCCCTCCCGACAGGAACGCCCCGACCGGGACGTCCGCCACCGTCCGCCGCCGCACGGCATCGGCGAGCAGCGCTTCGAACCGCTCGACGAGCCCCTCCTCCGGCTCGTCCAGGGGGTCCGCGAGCCCGGCCTCGACCACGGCGACCGGGTCCCAGAAGCGCTCGACCGCGATCCGCCCGCGCGCGTCGAAGCGGAGGAGATGGCCGGGCTCGAGCTTGTGGACGCCCGAGAAGATGGAGCGCGCACCGGGCAGATAGCCGAGCCTCAGATAGAGCCCGAGGGCCTCCCGGTCGACCACCGGACGGAAGTCCGGATCCGCGAGCAGGCTCTTGAGCTGCGAGGCGAAGCGCAGCCGACCGCGATCGAGCCCCCAGTGGAGGGGCTTCTTGCCGAGCCGGTCGCGGGCGAGGGTGAGGGTGCGCTGGGCCCGGTCGAAAAGGGCGAAGGCGAACATCCCGTTGCAGCGCGCGAGCGTCGCCTCGACTCCGAACCGCTCGCAGGCCTCGAGCAGCACCTCGGTGTCGGAGCCGCCGCGCAGCCGCACGCCACGGGCCGTCAGATCGGCCGCCAGATCTTCGGCGTCGTAGAGCTCGCCGTTGTAGACGATGACGTGGCGGCCGCTTCCCGAGACCATCGGCTGGTGCCCGGCCGCCGACAGGTCGCGGATCGAGAGCCGCCGAAAACCGAGCGCGAGCCCTGCGGCCGGCTCGACGAAGACCCCCTCGTCGTCCGGCCCGCGATGGACGATCGGTGCCACCATCGCCCGAGCGAGGGCCGCGAGCGCCACCCCGTCGCCGAGGCGCGGATCGAGGATGCCGGCGAAGCCGCACATAGCGGTTCCTCCCGCGACCCTTCTAGGGGCGGAGCGCGGGCGGGCTCAACGGCACGGGTCGGCCCGCACCTCCGGCCGGGCCCCCGGATGCATCAGACGGCGACCGCGTGGCGGGCGGGCGACGCCCGGAGGTAGCGGTCGAACACGGTGGCCACCACTCGCAGGAGCGGCCGGTAGGCGGAGGGCACCCGCACGACGAACCCCTCGCGTTCGACGATGCCGAGCCGCTCGAGCTCGGTGAGGCGCTCGCCGTCGACGACGCAGTTCTCCGGGCTCGCCCCGTGGCGTGCCGCCACCGCCTCGAGATCGACCACACCGTCGCACATGATCCGCTCGACCAGGTCCCGCTCGAGCCGGTCGCGAGGCGAGAGCCGAAGGCCCCGCGCGGTCGGCAGCCGGCCCTCGCGCACCGCGGCCCGCCAGGGCTTGAGCTCGTGCAGGTTCTGCACGTACCCCTCTCGGAAGCTCGAGATCGCCGAGGCACCGAGCCCCACGAGCGTTTCCGCCGGATCGGTCGTGTAGCCCTGGAAGTTGCGGTGCAGCCGGCCGGAGGCGGCGGCCTCCGCCATCGGGTCGCTCGGCCGCGCGAAATGGTCGAGCCCGATCGGCACGTAGCCCGCGGCCTCGAGCGCTTCGGCCATGGCCTCGAACTGCGCCACCCGCTCGACCGCACCCGGTAGCGCCCCCTCGTCGATCAGCCGCTGGTGCTTTTTGAGGGTCGGCAGATGCGCGTAACCGAAGATCGCGACCCGGTCGGGGGCCGCGGGCAAGAGCTCCGCCACCGTCGCCCGGCAGCTCGCCACGGTCTGGCGCGGCAGGCCGTAGAGCAGGTCGACGTTGATCCGCCGGATCCCGGCCGCCCTGAGCGCGTCGATCGCGGCGAGCGTGCGCGCTGCGGGCTGGATCCGGTTGATCGCCGCCTGGACCTCGGGGTCGAAGGACTGCACCCCGAGGCTCGCCCGGTTCACCCCCGCTTCGGCGAGTGCTGACACCATCTCGGGCTCGAGAAAGCGCGGGTCGAGCTCGATCGCGTGCTCCGCCCCGCGCTCGATGCGAAAGCGCCGCCGCAGCCGCTCGACGAGCCGCAGGAACGCTCGCGGCCCGATGCTCGAGGGCGTTCCGCCGCCCCAGTGCAGATGCGCGACCCTCGGCCGTTCCGGCAGATGCACCGCCACGAGCTCGATCTCGGCGGCCAACAGCTCCGCATAGGCCTCGGGGCGGGCCGGATCGGCACTGACCGCGGTCGTGCAGCCGCAGTACCAGCAGAGCTGTCGGCAGAAAGGGACGTGGAGGTAGAGCGAGATCGGTCGGTCTTCCGGCACCGCCTCGAGCCAAGCCGCGTGCTCGGCCGGCCCGACCGCAGGCGTGAAGTGCGGCGCCGTCGGATAGCTCGTGTAGCGCGGCACACGCGCCGCCTCGAACAGCCTGACGAGCTCGGGTCGCATCCTCCGGCCCCCGTGATCCGCCCTTTCCTAGGCCGGATCGGGCCGAGCCGCCTTGATCTGGATCAAGCGGTTGCACCCGCCCACGGGTTCGGCTTGAAAGCCCGCGCTCGGTGCCCATATCGGCGCCGCGCGGGGCGGGGCTGCGGCCGCCGGTCGGTCGGGCCCGCCGATCCGAGGGGAGAGGCGATCGTGCAGGAGATGGTCAGGCTCGAACGGCTGACCAAGCGGTTCGGCGCGGTCCAGGCCGTCGACGAGGTCAGCTTCTCGGTCGCGCGCGGCGAGGTCCTGGGCTTCCTCGGGCCCAACGGTGCCGGCAAATCGACCACCATGCGGATGCTCACGGGCTACATCCTGCCCACCTCCGGCACCGCCGTGGTGGCCGGCTTCGACGTCGTCGAGAATCCGCGCGAGGCCAAGCGCCGGATCGGCTACCTGCCCGAGGGTGCACCCGCCTACGGCGACATGACACCCCTCGCCTTCCTCCGCTTCGTGGGCGCCATGCGCGGCCTCGAGGGGGCCGAGCTCGAGCGGCGGGTGCGCGAGGCGATCGCCCGCACCAGCCTCGAGGAGGTGGCGCTCCGGCCGATCGACACGCTCTCCAAAGGCTTTCGCCGGCGGGTCGGCCTCGCCCAGGCGATCCTGCACGATCCGCCCGTCCTCGTCCTCGACGAACCGACCGACGGTCTCGACCCCAACCAGAAGCACGAGGTCCGAAAGCTCATCAAGGAGATGAGCGCGGGCAAGGCGATCATCGTCTCGACCCACATCCTCGAAGAGGTCGACGCGGTCTGCGACCGGGCGGTGATCATCGCCCGTGGCCGGATCGTGGCCGATGCCCGGCCCGAGGAGCTCCGCCGCCGCTCGCCGACCCACAACGCGGTTCGGCTCACCATCGACCGAAGCCGCGAGGAGGAGGCGACCGCGGCGCTGCGCGCCATCAACGCCGTGCGCGAGGTGCAGCCGCTCGAGCGGGTGAACGGTACCGCCACCCTCCTCGTCCTGCCGGCCGACGGGGCCGATCTCGGGGCCACCGTGGCCGGCCTCCTGCACGAGCGGGGCATCCGGGTCGAGCATCTGACCGTCGAACCCGGCCGACTCGACGAGGTGTTCCGCGCGCTCACCGCGAGCCGTCCGTCCTGAGGGAGGGAACCCCGTGCGCGCCGTCGCCACCGTCTTCAAGCGCGAGCTCGCCGCCTACTTCACGACTCCGCTCGCCTACGTCTTCATCGTCATCTTTCTCGCCCTGGCCGGCGCCTTCGCCTTCTTCATCGGCGCCTTCTTCGAGCGCGGCCAGGCCGACCTGGAGAGCTTCTTCGTCTTCCACCCCTGGCTCTACCTCTTCCTCGTCCCGGCGGTCGCGATGCGCCTCTGGGCCGAAGAACGCCGGACCGGCACGATCGAGCTCCTCCTCACCCTCCCGGCCTCGACCTTCGAGATCGTGCTCGGGAAGTTCCTGGCCGCCTGGCTCTTCACCGGCATCGCGCTCGCCCTCACCTTCCCCTTGTGGATCACCGTCAACTATCTGGGCGAGCCGGACAACGGCGTGATCCTCGCGGCCTACCTCGGCTCCTGGGCGATAGCCGGCGCCTTCATCGCGATCGGCGCCTGCGCGTCTGCCCTCACCAAGAACCAGGTCATCGCCTTCGTCCTGGGTGCCGCGATCTGCTTCCTCTTCCTGATGAGCGGGGTCGATCTGGTGCTGTCCGCCTTCCGTGGCTGGGCGCCACCCTGGGTCGTGGACCTCGTCGCCTCCTTCAGCCTGATCACCCACTTCAACGAGCTCGTGAAGGGCGTGATCGGCGCCGCCACGGCCGTCTATCTGGCCACGCTCGTGGGCGTGTGCCTGCTCGTCAACACGCTGATCGTCGACCTCGAGAAGGCCGCCTGAGGGATCGCCGCCCATGGCCGACCGCCGCAAGCTCTCGATCCTCGGACTGGTGTTCGCCCTGGTGCTCCTGGTGGCTACCACCGCTTGGGCGACGCTCACCCTCCGGCCCTACAAGCTCGACCTCACCCAGAACCGGCAATACACGATCGCCGAGCCGACCCGGCAGCTCCTCGCGCGGATCCGGGAGCCGATCGTGCTCCGCCTCTACGTCTCGAGGGGGGTGCGCGAGGCCAACCCGCTGCTCGCCTCTTACGCCGACCGGGTCCGCGATCTCCTCAAGGCCTATGTCGCGGCGAGCAACGGCCGCATCCAGCTCGAGCTCGTCGACCCCGAGCCCTTCTCGCCCGAGGAGGACCGGGCGGTCGGGTTCGGCCTGCAGCCGATCGCCCTCGAGAGCGGTGCCAACGGCTATCTCGGTATCGCGGGCACCAACAGCACCGACGACGTCGACGTGATCCCGGTGCTCTCGCCCGAGCGCGAGCGCTTCCTCGAATACGATCTCTCGCGCCTGGTGTACAATCTCGCCAACCCCGAGAAGCCGGTCGTGGCCCTGATCTCGGGCCTGCCGATCAACGGCGACCCCCTCGCCCAGTATCGCCCCTGGCAGGTCTACGAGCAGCTCGGCCAGTTCTTCTCGATCCGCTACCTCGGCGGCGACATCTCCAGCTTCGATCCCGAGGTGAAGATCCTGCTGCTGGTCCACCCGACCCGGCTCTCGGACAAGACCCTCTTCGCGATCGACCAGTTCGTGCTCAAGGGCGGCAAGGTCCTGGCCTTCCTCGATCCCCATTCCGAGGCCGCGGCGATGCGCTCGCGCGTTCCCCAGCCCGGCGCCCAGGCCTCCTCGCTCGGCCCGCTCCTGGCCGCCTGGGGGGTCGAGCTCGAGGCCGGCAAGTTCGTGGCCGACCGCCGCGCCGCGCGCCAGGTCCAGTACCCCTCGGGCGGCCGCCAGCAGATCGTCGACTACTTGGCTTGGCTCGCCTACGACCGGACGGCGCTCGCCCCGGGCGAGGTCATCACCGCCGAGCTCAACCGGCTGACCTTCGCCTCGCCCGGCATCATCAAGAAGCGCGAGGGGGCCACGACCGAGCTCGTTCCGCTCGTCACCTCGAGCCCCGACAGTCAGGCCATGGAGGTCGACAAGATCGCGGCATTCCCCGATCCCTTGGGCCTGATCCGCGCCTTCAAGCCGGACGGGGAGCGGCGGGTGATCGCCGCCCGCATCACGGGACCGGTCAAGTCGGCCTGGCCCGAGGCCCTGCCCGAAGGGGTGGAGGCGCCCGCCGATCGGAAGACCGCCTCCGACGGGCCCGTGTCGATCGTGCTCGTGGCCGACACCGACATGCTCGAGGACCGTGCCTGGCTCGCCACCCAGAGCCTGTTGGGCCAGCAGGTGACCGTGCCGCTCGCCGACAACGCCAACTTCGTCGCCAACGCGCTCGATTATCTGGCCGGATCCTCCGCCCTCGGCGGCCTGCGCGGCCGCGAGGTGACGCTGCGGCCCTTCCTTCGGGTCGAGGAGATCCGTCGCGCGGCCGAGGCCACCTATCGGGCCAAGGAGCAGGAGCTGCTCGAACGGCTCAAGAGCCTGCAGGACAAGCTCGCCTCGCTCGAGGTCAAGCGCGCGGGCGAGGAGGCGGCGCTGGTCACGGCCGAACAGCGCGCCGAGATCGACAAGGCCCGCGCCGAACTCCTGGATACCCGCCGCGAGCTTCGCGACGTGCAATATGCGCTGCGCCGCGACATCGAGACCTTGCGCGACCGGCTGCGGCTCGCGAACATCGTGGCCGTACCGGTGCTCGTGGCGCTCGTCGGTATCGTCGTGGCCTTGGTCCGCAGCGCCCGCACGCGGCGCCGCTTCGCCGCCGCCTGAGAAGGGGGAGGCACGCCATGTCGCCCAAGGGTCTTCTGGTGCTCGCGGCCCTCGCGCTCGGCGCGGTGGCGCTCGCCGCCCAGGCGGTGATGCAGCGCGATCTTCCGATCACCGCGATGACCGTCGACGAGCCGCTCCTGCCCGGGCTCGTCGACCGGCTCGCCGACGTCGCCCGCATCGAGGTCGTAGCCGAGGGCCGTAAGGCCACCGTCCGCCGCGCCGAGCGCGGCTGGGTGGTCGAGGAGCTCGGCGGCTACCCGGCCGACCCCGCGAAGGTCCAGGCGCTCGCCCGCGGCCTCGTCACCGCCCGCCTGCTCGAACCCAAGACCGACCAGCCGGAGCGCTACGCCCGCCTCGAGCTCGATTTCGGCCAGAACGAGAAGAGTCGCGCCCGCAAGGTGGTGCTGGCGGACGCCAAGGGTGCCGAGATCGCCTCCGTGGTGGTCGGAAAGACCCGCTACGGTGCCTTCGGACCCGGCCGCGGTGCGGTCTATGTCCGCCGCGGCGCCGAGCCGCGCGCCTGGCTCGTGGACCGGCGGATCGAGGTGCCGGACGAGCCGCTCGGCTGGATCGACCGCCAGATCCTCGACATTCCGCGCGAGGCGATCGCGAGTGTCACGCTGCGGCCCGCCGCGGGTGAGCCCGTGACCGCGTCGCGGACCAGCCGCGAGACGAGCGAGCTCGCGCTCGACCGAGTTCCGGACGGCCGCAGCGTCGACAAGGACAAGCTCGAGCGCCTGCAGAGCGCGCTTTCGAGCCTCACCCTGCAGGACGTGCGCGCCGCCGCCGCAGTGCCCTTCGCCGAGAC
>DAIOUO010000179.1:0-7092 GCA_036759485.1 Geminicoccaceae bacterium
GCCGACCGCCGTGACCCCGAGGAGAACCCAGCGGTCGGCGAGCGTGGCGGCCCCGTCGCCGCCGGCGAGAAGTTCGACCGCGCCGATCGTCGTCGGGCCCCGGCCGCCGGCGGCGAGCGGTACGAGCCGAGCCGCCTCGTGTTCCCAGGCGATCGAGTCGGTAGCGGAGGTCTCGGCCGGTGCGCAGCTGCCGCTCCCGCTCCCGACCGCCAGGAGGCAGAGGGCGAAGGCCGGCCAGTAGGGGGCACCGATCCCTGCCCGGAGCATCACACCGCGGGTGATCCCGTCCGCATCGACCGCCGGCTCGACATGGCCGAGCCCGGCTGCTGCCCGTGCGAGCGCGGGGAACGGCAGCCACTCGACCGGTGGCGCCGACGGGGATGCCGGAGCCGCGTGCACGGGCAGCACCACCCGGCCCGAGCGGGCGACCGCCGCCGCGAGGCGGGCGTCGCCCGCCGGGTCGTGCGGATCGGGTTCGGTGAACAGGAGCACGAGGCCGATCGCCCGGGGCCGGGCAGCGGCGATCCGCTCGACGAGTTCGGCCTGCAGACGGCGCGGCCAAGGCCAGCGACCGTGTTCGGCGAGGCTGCGCTCGTCGATGGCGACGACCACCACGTCGTCACGGGGCGCGCGAGCGACGAGCGTCATCGCCAGATCGCTCGCCGCGCGCTCGAACGGCGCCAACCAGCCGAGCCAACCGAGCGCGGTGCCCAACCAACCGGCGAGGAGCGCCGGAATCCGGGCGGCCGGCCGGGTCCGAGACCCGCTCACAGCAGAGCTGCCGCCACCGCCAGGAGCAGGGGGATCGCGAGCGGCCAGAGGCTCCGCCACGGCACGTCGATCGCCTGGGGCGTGCTCCAGGGGCCCGGTTCGCCCTCGGCTTCGAGGATCCGGGTCCGCAGATACCAGCGGCCCGGGTCCGGCCAGGGCAATGTCAGCTCGGCCCCTTCCACGACCTTCGCGACCCTGATCTCGGCGAAGCTCGTCTCGGTGGCGAGCTGCACCTCGCGGCGCTGGCCCGGCTCCAGCTCCGGCCAGCGCAGCACGAGGCCTTCCTCGGCGAAGCTCGGCGCCGCTTCCGGCGCCGGGCTCGGCGGCCGCAACTCGAACCGCCACGACGGGCCGAACGGCCCGGTCTCGCCCTCCCGCAGGGTCGCCACCCGCCACCGATATCGCCCGGGCGGCAGCGCCATCGGGGTGGTCAGGCCCGGTTCGGCGGACTCGAACGCGAGTAGGGGCGTGGTCTCGCCTTCGCGGCCGAGTTCGAAGCGGTAGGCCAGGGCGCCCTCGGGTGCGGCCCAGGCGAAGCGCGGCCGGTCGCCCCGCTCGATACCGTCCGGCCGCGGCCGCAGCGGCACGGGCGGCTCGGGACGGGCGTGCACGCGGATCTCCTGCTCGAGGTCGAGACCTTCGAGCCCGCGGGCGTCGATCCCCCGCGCGCGCAGCCTGTATCGTCCGTTGGCGACGTCGAACCGCAGCTCCGGTCGCTCGCCGACGCGCGAGAGCAGCAGCGTTTCGCCGGCCGGCCCGCCGAGCAGCTCCAGCCGGTAGGCTATCGCACCCTCGAGCGGTTCGAGCCGGATCCGTTGCGGCACGGTCTCGGTGTCGGCCGGCCCGTCCGCTCGCGGTGGCGGAAGCAGCGGGCGGACGGGCGCCGGCGGCGTGCCCGGCCGGATCGTCGTGCCGGTCCCGCCCCGCAGGCTGCGGGCGATACCCGCAGCCTCGACCTCGACCTTGCCTTCGAGGCCCTCGGCGCGGGTGCCGGTCGGATCGCTCGCCAACCGGAAGACGGTCCCGCGCACCGCAGCCGAGGCCGCCGGCGTCTCGATCGCGAGCCCGCCGCTGCCGCGCGCGACGGAGGCGCGCACCCGCCCGGTGGCGAGCCCGAGCCGGGTGTCGATCATGCCGGTCCGGCCGTAGGCGCTCAGACGGTCGAAGGCGAGCCGGCTGTCGGGCCCCACCTCGAGCCGGGTGCCGTCGGCGAGTCGCACGGTGGCCACACCATCGGCCCCGGTGATCAGCAGCTCGCCGCCCTCGATCCGGTCACCGGCACGGGCGGGTCCGCCCGAGCCGTCGGACCGACGCAGCTCGACGGCGCCCCTGGCCGTCACGAGCTCTGCCGCGGCCGGGCGGACCTGCAGCCAAGCGACCGGGATGCGCAGTAGGGTGCCGGGCTCGAGCTCGTCCGGCTGGCGGAGTCCGTTGTGCCGTCCGAGCGCCAGCCAGCGCGATGGAGTCCGCAGGAAGCGCTCGGCGATCGCCCACAGATTGTCACCCGGCCGGACGGTGTAGAGCCAGTCGCTGGCACGCGCGGGGGCGGCGAGGACGGCAGCGATGGACGAAGCGACGATCAGGGCCGCGCCCAATTGCTGGCCCAGGGGCTCCGCTCCCCCGACCATGCGTTCCTCCTGGAAATCTCACAAACTTATGGTCGCGATCCGTTTGACGTTTTTCTCTTTGCAGTCAAGAGCCGTGGACGGCGGCGCGTTTGCGCACTAAAAATGTTCCGCTTACGTTCCGGGAGGGCGGGTGCTCGACGGACCCCGCCGCGGTCGCGGCGCCACCTGCAATCCGGCCGGTCGGTTCGAACGGACGATGCGCGAGCCGTTCGACGACGGCTGGGGCACCCTCGAGGAGCTGGCCGGCGCGCCGGCGCCGGTGACCGAAGTCCGGCCGGACGCCGCACGCAGCGTGCTCACGACCAACGAGTCGCCGGACATCGGCTTCGATCGCTCGGTCAACCCCTATCGGGGCTGCGAGCACGGCTGCATCTATTGCTACGCGCGGCCGAGCCACGCCTATCTCGGCCTCTCCTCCGGCCTCGACTTCGAGACCAGGATCTTCGCCAAGCACGACGCGGCCGCGTTGCTGCGGGCCGAACTCGCGCGTCCCGGCTACGTGCCGGACGTACTCGCGCTCGGCTCCAACACCGATCCCTACCAACCGGTCGAGCGTCGGCTCGGCATCACCCGGGCGATCCTCGAGCTCCTGGTCGAGACCCGCCACCCCTTCGCGATCACCACCAAGGGAGCGGGCGTTCTGCGCGACATCGACCTCCTGGAGGAGGCGGCCCGGCACGGGCTCGCCCGGGTCGCCGTCTCGGTCACCACCCTCGACCGTGAGCTCGCCCGGAAGATGGAGCCGCGTGCGGCCGCGCCCTGGCGGCGGCTCGAGGCGATCCGCGCGCTCGCGGCGGCGGGCGTGCCGGTCGGTGCCAACCTCTCGCCCCTGATCCCCGGCCTCAACGACCACGAGATCGAGCAGGTCGCAGCCGCGGTGGCCGAGGCCGGCGCCTCGCACCTCGATTGGATCCTGTTGCGGCTGCCGCACGAAGTGAAGGAGCTCTTCGCCGCTTGGCTCGAGGCACACTACCCCGATCGGGCGCGGCGGATCCTCTCTCTTCTGCGTCAGTGCCGCGCGGGGCGGCTCAACGATCCGCGCTTCGGCCACCGGATGCGCGGCAGCGGCCCTCTGGCCGACCTCCTGGCGCAACGGGTCGAAAAGGCGCGCCGGCGCTTCGGTCTCGACCGGCCGCCGGCGCCCCTGCGCCTCGATCTCTTCCGCCCGCCGCGCGCCGACGGCCAGCTTTCCTTGTTCTGAGCCGCCGCGCCCAGCGCCCGTGGGCGCCTCCGCCTGGCGTGCGATCCGGCAACGGTTCAGGCCGCGGGGGCTACCGGCGGCAGCCGCTCGACTGCGAGATAGCCGAACCCCTTCATGAGCCGGCGCTCGACGATCGCCTCGATCTCGGCCACCTGCTCCGGCGTGAAGTCCTTGCGCCAGCCACCCGCCTCGCCCCGCCGCGTCTTGTAGGAAGCGGGGTTGGAGCGATCGGCCGCGCGCATCCGCCCCCCCGACAGCCAGAAGCGGTTCTGCGCCTCCATCGCCCGCATGTTCTCGAAGCTGCCGAATCGCACCGCTTCGGCGATCTCTTCCGCAGTTCCGGGCGTTTCGACGAACTGCAGGATGCGGGCGAGCGTGCCGGCCGTATCGGTCTTGAGATCCTCGAAGCGGACGACGAGACAGCGCGACAGCCGGGGCAGGTCGCGCGCCCAGCCGTTCATCCAGTCGATCACCTTGGAGAGCCCGGCCTCGTGGCGGACGACGAAGTCGTAGAGCTCGACGTCCCCTTCCGGATAGGCGTTGATCACCTTCTTGCGCGGTCGCATCCGGTACTTCCACTGGTGGAATTGCGAGACTGCGACATCGGCCGGATGGCGGACCAGGAGCACCACCTTCCTGTCGTAGTAGTCGATCTTGCTGTCGACGTGGCCGGTATAGTCCTTGAGATAGTTGTCGTGGGTGAAGAAGACCCTCGGGATTCGCCGATCGCGCAGATGGAAATTGTCGAAACCGATCAATGCCCGCTCGGAGAAGCCGTGCCGATAGCCGTAGAAGCGGGAGAGCATGACCCGAAGCCAGGTCCGTCCGCTCTTGCCGAAGGAGACGATCACCACGTCCGCCTTCCGCAATTTCTGCCACTGCTCGCGGCCGCGAAGCCGGCGCTCGATGCGGACCCTCTCTTCGACCGGCAGCCAGAAGAGCGGGGCCAGAACGGCCGTCCGGACGAGCTGTTTCCAGACCGCCGAGGCGGCCGGCCTGACGATCGCGATCGGGTTCAACGGCAGAAGCTCCGCTCTGGTCTCTCGGGCCGCGGCTTGGTAGGCAGCGGGCGATCGAAGGGCAAGCCCCGCGCCGAAGCAGCGTGGGGCCCGCGCGCAGGGGAGGGGCGGATGCGGCAGGGATCGGCCGTCGCGGTGCTGCTCGTCGGGGCGAGCCTCGCACTCTTCGCGAGCCTCGCTTTCGCCCAGGCGGTGTCGCCATCCGAGCGGACCGACCGGCCGGCGTCGGTCGTCGCCGACGCCCGGATCGGCGATCGCGATCGCGAGCGGGCCCGGCTCGCCTGCCGGCACGAGGCGCGGCGGCAGAACTTCGCGATCCGGGGCGTCACCCCGCCGCGCGAGGTGGATGATGGCCGGTTGCGGCTGCGGATGGATCTCGCGCGCGGCGATCGGCGCTGGCTCGGTACCTGTACCTACGACGCCGAGCGCCGGGCCGCCGAGCTCGAGGCCCGCCGAGTCGAGAGCGAGCGGTCCGGCGGTCGCCCCGGCCGAACGGCAAGCTCGGCCTCGGCCGGCCGCGTCCGCGACGCCTGCATCCGCGAGGTCACGCAGAACGCCCGCACCCAGCTCGTCGCGGCCGGTCGGGTCGAGCGGCGCTCGGGCGGCGCCTCGGTGATGCCGATGACGATCAATGTCGAGGGCACGGAACGGCGGGTGCGCTGCTTCTACGACGACGCGACGGGTGCGGTGACCATCCGCTGAGCCCCGACGGGAGGCCTTCGATGAGCGAGCCGGCGCGAAAGAACGGAGCGGAACTCGACGAGGAGGCCCGCGACGCCTGCCTGCGGCTCGCGCTCCAGAACGCCCGTCAGCAGCTCGTGAGCGTGGGCCCGATCGAGCGGACCCACCCGGATGTGAGCCTCGTCCGCCTCGATCTCCTGGTGGAGAGCGGGCTGCCGCGCCACTGTCGCTGCTACTTCGATCACCGCACCAAGCGCGCCGATATCGTGGATTGAGCGGGGCCGCGGGCCCGACCCCGACCGGCGGGCGATGAACCCCGGCGGCCTCCGGATCGGCACCTCGGGTTGGAGCTACCCGATCTGGCGCGGCCGCTTCTACCCGAAGGGGCTGCCGGCCGGTCGCTGGCTCGAGCATTACGCGCGCGAATTCGACGCGGTCGAGCTCAATGCGAGCTTCTACCGTTTGCCCGAGCGGGAGCGGGTCGCGCACTGGGCCGCGGTCACGCCCCCGGGCTTCCGCTTCGCCGTCAAGGCCTGGCGGGCCTTGACCCATCTTCATCGCCTCGAGCCGCGGGCCGATCTCCTCGAGGTCTTTCTCGCCCGGATCGAGCCCTTCGGCGAGAAGCTCGGTCCGGTGCTCTTCCAGTGCCCGCCGCGCTTCCCCGCGGACCCCGCCCGGCTCGAGGCGTTCCTCGCGATCCTGCCGGCCGGTCTGTGCCCGGCCTTCGAGTTCCGCGACCCCTCCTGGCACGGCGAGGAGGTGGCGGCGATCCTGGAGCGTCGGCGCGCCGCTTTCGTGACCTTCGAGCTCGCCGGCCTCGCCTCGCCGCGGCGCGTCACGGGCGGCCTCCTCTATCTCCGCCTGCACGGCCGTTACCGCCGCTACGCCGGCGCCTACGGGCCGGAGCTCTTGGCCGATTGGGCGGCCTGGATCGCCCGGGAGCGGGCCCGTGGCGTCGAGGTCTGGGTGTTCTTCGACAATACCGACCTCGAGGCGGCCGCGATCGAAGATGCCCGCACCTTGCGGCGGCTGTTCGGGGTCGAGCCCACCTGACGACCGGCCTGCGGCGAGGTGCCGCAGATCGCCGGCGGCGCCCGGCAGCCCTCGGGTATGACGGCCGATGGAGGCGGCCGGCCGCCACGCTACAATGGCGCTGTTGTCGGGAGGACAGCCGTGGCCCCGAGATTCGGACCTTTCGCCCTCGCCTTCGCCTGCGCGGCCTCGCTCCTGTCGGGCGCGATCCCGCCCGCACTCGCCCAGACCGCGTCGCCGGCGGCGGCTGCCGCGAATGGTTCGAGCGCCCAGCGGACCGAACGGAACGCGCCCGAGAACAAGGTGGCGCTCGAGGTGGCGAAGGAGCTGGTCGCCCCGATCGCCCTCTACCCCGATCCCGTCCTGGCGGCCGTGCTCGAGGCCGCGACCACCCCGCTCGACATCGTCGAGGCCGAACGCTTCCTCGCCAAGCGCGAGAAGGACCCGGGCCTCCGGCCGGATGCCGACTGGAGCCCGGCCGTCGTGGCGCTGCTCAACCATCCCGACCTGTTGCGGCGGATGAGCGAGGATCTCGATTGGACCCGCACGCTCGGGGCGGCGGTTGTCGAGGATCTGCCGGTCGTGCAGGAGGCGATCCAGACCGTCCGCCGCGGTGCCGTTGCGCTCGGCCTTCTCGCCGACGACGCGTTCCAGCGGATCGTCCGCGAGGACGATCTGATCGCGATCGAGCCCGTCGATCCCGACCGGGTCCGACTGCCCGTCTACGACGCGAAGCAGCTCCTCGCGGCCATGCCGAGAG
>DAIOUO010000180.1:0-7080 GCA_036759485.1 Geminicoccaceae bacterium
GCCCAGAGCGTCGACCAGCGCGTTGCCCGTCGGCGCGAGCCGCTTCAGGTCACGGGCTTGCTCGCGGTCCTCGCGATCGAGCCGATCGGCGAGCCGGGCGACCTCGCGCCGGGCCAGCTCGTACTCCGGGTTCGGCCGCCGCTCGACCGAAACCTCCCGCTCCGACCAGACCCGCTCGCGCCCGAGAACCCGCCGTTCGGCCGGTTCCGCCTCGATCTCGACGAGGAGCAGGCAACCCGTCGCGACCTCGGCCGGTGCCCGCACCACAGGCACCGGCAGGTCGATCCGAAGCGCGGCGGCCGTCCGGCCGGGCTCCTCGAGCAAGGCCAAGCCCGCCGGGCCGGACTCCTCGCCCGCGGCCCTCCGCCCGACGCCCCGATCGAGCCTGCCGAGCGCCTCGGCACAGCCGACGCGACGCGGCTCGGCCGTGGCGGCCGTCCTCGTCGTCTCGGCGAGCGGACTCGCCGCCGGCCCCGCGGTCGGGACGAGGCGCGGCGGCTCGCCGCACCCGGCCGTCGCCAGACCCAGAAAGCCCGCCAACATCCAGCGAGGCGCACACCCGTTCGCTGCCATGGCCACCTCCGCAAGCGCGGACGATAGCCGAGATCAACTTTTAGTTGAACCTACCCGATCGCTCTCGCCTCCCTCTCGATCGCCTCGCTCACCGTCGCGAGCACCTCCTCGAGCAGCCGCTCGTCCTCGGCCTCGACCATCACGCGGATCACCGGCTCGGTGCCGGAAGCGCGCACGAGCAGCCGGCCGCGGCCGTCGAGCCGTGCCCGCTCGCGGCCGATCACCGCCTCGAGGCGCGGTGCCGCGAGATCGACCGCGCGCGCGGTGCGGACGTTGCGCAGCCGCTGCGGGACGGGCTCGAAAAGCCGTGCCACCTCGCTCAGCGGTCGCCCGGCACGGGCGAGGCTCGCGAGCACCTGCAGCCCGGCCAGGAGCCCGTCGCCCGTGGTCGCGAGATCGGTCAGCACGATGTGGCCGGACTGCTCGCCGCCCACATTGTAGCCGCCGGCACGCATCGCCTCGACCACGTAGCGGTCCCCGACCCGGGTCCGCTCGAGACCGAGCCCGAGGCCGGCGAGGTAGCGCTCGAGCCCGAGGTTCGACATCACGGTGGCGACGATACCGGGCCGCGCGAGCCGCCCCTCGGCCAGCCACTCGCGAGCGATCAGCGCCAGGATCTGGTCGCCGTCGACCAACTGGCCGCGCTCGTCGAGCAGGACGATCCGGTCGGCGTCGCCGTCGAGCGCGATGCCGAGATCGGCCCGCCGCTCGAGGACGGTGGCCTTGAGCAGCTCGGGATGGGTCGATCCGCAGCCCTCGTTGATGTTGAGCCCGTTCGGCTGGCAGCCGATCCGGACCACTTCGGCGCCGAGCTCCCAGAAGAGATCGCCCGCGAGGTGGTAGGCGGCACCGTTCGCGCAGTCCACGACGAGCCGGATGCCCTGCAGGCTCAGACCCTTCGGGAAGGCGCTCTTGAGCGATTCGACGTAGCGGCCGCGTGCGTCCTCGAGCCGCTGGGCACGGCCGAGCTCGGCCGGGCCGACACGGCCCGCCTCGGGCGCTTCCGCCATCAGCCGCTCGATCTCGAGCTCGATCTCGTCGGAGAGCTTGAACCCGTCCGGCCCGAAGAGCTTGATCCCGTTGTCGGCGAAGGGATTGTGCGAGGCCGAGACCATCACGCCGAGATCGGCCCGCAGCGAGCGAGTGAGAAAGGCCACGGCCGGGGTCGGCATGGGCCCCACCAGCATCACGTCCATCCCGGCGGCGATGAACCCGGCGGTCAGCGCGGGCTCGAGGAGGTAGCCCGAAAGGCGCGTATCCTTACCGATCACGACCCGATGGCGATGGTCGCCACGGCGGAACCGCCGGCCTGCCGCGAGCCCCAGGGCGAGGGCCGTCTCGGCCGTCATCGGGTCGCGATTGGCGGTGCCGCGGATCCCGTCGGTCCCGAACAGCCTTCGCTCCATCCCACTCCCGCTCCGTCCGTCCCGCCCCGACACGGCCGGCGCGCCAGGGTTGACGGCCGCGGCACCCGGATGTGGCAGGCCGCCCAGCCCGGTTGCCGTCGACCTCGATCTGCGCGCAGTCTGGTAAAGGAATCGTGACGGCGAGCGCAACCACGGCGAGGCGGACGATGGCGGACGGGACGACAGGACGGGCCCTCGTGGTGTACGCGGCCGAGCCGCCGACCCGCACGCTCGTGGCGACCGGCGGGCCGTCGCCGCTCGCGAGCGGTCCTGCGATCGCGCCGCCGCGCCCGCGCGATCGCCGTCGGCCCGGCCGCCTACCCGACGCGCTCGTCCGCGGTCTTCTCCTCGACCGCCTCGCCTGAAGGTACGGCCGGGCCGAGCGCCACCGCCTCGGGCGGCACAGCGCGAAAGCCCGGCCAGACCTCCGCGCCGCCCGACCGAAGCCGGCGCAGCCGGGCGAGCGGCACCTCGCGGGCGACCAGGAGCGGCCCGTCGCCGGCGGTCGCGGAAAGGGGCCCGGTCTCGGCCCAGACCCCGGCGGAGCCGAGCTCCGTCTCGCAGGGGACGAGCAGAGCGGCCCCCGAGACGTTCGGCCGCGCCGGCGGCACCGGCACCGTGCCGACCCCGCCCGCGACCGCGACCGCGGTGCAGAGCTCGACCGCCCGGGCGCGAGCACAGGCGAGGACCCGGGAATAGCCGGAAAGCGCGGCCGTGTCGGTCGGCACGAGGACGAGGTCGGGCGGGTCGGCCACGAGCCGCGCGGCGAGCCCCGGCTGTTCGACGTCGAGACAGACCAGCGTGACGATCCGCAATCCCTGCCAGCTCGCGACGGCGAGCCGGCTGCCCGGCTCGAACATCCAGGCCGCGACGTCGCGCTCGTCGGGAGTGAGGGTGAGCTTGTCCTGGACGAAGGTCGTACCGTCCGGCAGCCGCAGATGCGCCCGGTTGCGGAACCGCCCGGGGCCGACCCGGACCGGCACCGTGCCCGCGAGGAGCGCGAGCCCGGCCCGCTCGGCGGCCGCGAAGAGCGGCGGCAGGATCGTGCGCGCCTCCTCCGCGAGCCAGGGGATCTCGGCGCTCTCGGGCAGGCCGTCGGGCGCCCATTGCAGCCAGCCCTCGCCCAGATGCTCGGGCATCACGACGAGCCCCGCCCCGGCCCGGCGAGCGCGCTCGAGCTGCCGCTCGGCGACCGCGAGAAAGGCCTCGGGCCCGTCGAGCTCGAGCGCCATGTTGGCGGCCCAGAGCGCGATCGTGAGTGTGTCCACCACCGTTCCCTCCTCGGCCCCCGCTCCTGCATCGGCGCGCCGCTCCTGTCGAGCGCCGCTTGATCGCGGCGATCCACCGATTAGGCTCGTGCGGCGATGAGCGAGGCCCGGACGAACCCCGATCCGCTCGCCGTCCTGCCGAACGGGGAGGCCGTCCGGCCCCGGGACGTCCGGCGGGTGACGATCGAGCCGGCGCCGGCCCCGCCGCGGCTCGAGGGGCAGTGCTTCCGGGTGGTCCTGGAGCTGCTCGACGGGCAGCGTCGCACGCTCGCGACCGGGCTCACCCGGGCCGACGCGCAGGACCTCGCCAGGCGCTGCGCACGGGCCCTGAACGAGGCGGGCGGCGAGCCGTGAAGACGGGCCTCGCCCCGCTCCAGGCGCTCCTGAGCGCGCTCGGCCGCGGCGCGACCGCCGAAAGCCCCACGCCCGCGGCGCAGCCGGGGCCGGCGCCGAACCCCACCGCGCAAGGCGGTGGGGTCGTCGTGGTGACCGTCCTGGGGCTCGCGGGCGAGGCCCTCGAGAAGGTTCTCGACATGGTCGAGGCCGAGTGCCGCAAGCTCGGCCGCAAACCCGTGCTCGTCACCGACCGCGACGATCTGACGCCGTTCCGGCGGCGCAAGCTGATCGTCGAGCAGGTCCCGGACGCCGAGGCCCTCGCCGGCCGCGACCCCGATCTTCCTTGGCGGCTCTACCGCGAGCGGCTGTTCGCCCTGATCGGCCGGCGCTGGCGGCCGAGCGCCTCGGCGAGTTTCGGCCGGCGGCCCGACCCCGCCTGCCTCGCCGCCCTCGAGGAGCGCTGAGCTCAGCCCCGGGCGAGTGCCTGCGGCAGCCGCTCGGGCCGGCGATCTCGCGGCCAACTGCGCGCCGCCATGGCGACCAGGCCGGCGATCGCCCGGCCGCCGTCGGGAGGCGGCAGGGCCAGCGCGCGCGCTCGCATCGCCGCCCGGACCTCCGGCCGCAGGAGCCGCTCGATCGCCCAGTGCAGGCGATAGGGGTCGCAAGCGCGCGCCAAGAGCCCCACACCGGCCGCCTCGGCCCAGAGCGCCCGCCGCTCCTGCTCGTCCATCATCGGGTTCTCGTTGGGCACGAACACGGTCGGGACACCGGCCGCGAGGAGCTCGTGGAAGCTGTTGTAGCCGCAAGCCGAGATCGCGAGGTCGAAGGCCTTCAGCCAGCGTTGCGCCGGAAACAGCGGCAGTCTGCGGAAACCCGCCGGGACGCGGGCGGTCGGCCCTTCGCTGATCGGCCATTCGAGGAGCACGGGCTCGAGCCGGGGCCGAGCTCCGAGGGCGAGCTCGATCACCCGGTCGACCGACCGGTAATCGAAATTGTTGCGCGAGCCGAGCTCGACCAGCACCGCGGTCTTGCCCGGATCGAGGCCGAGCTCGGCGCGTGCCGTCTCCCGGTCGAGCATCTCCTCGGGGTCGAGCAGCACCACGGGGGGCACGAGGACCCGCTCGAGCGGCCGGCCGCTGGTGATCCCGCGGTCGAAGGCGAGCGCGAGATCGCCGGGCTCGACGATCGCGTCGAAATGGCGGCCGCGCTCGATCGTCGCCCGGCCGGCATCGGGCCGCCAGAAGCCCCGCCTGAGCCAGAGGAAGGGCCGGTCGGGGTGGGCGAGCCGGCAGTCCACGAGCGCTTGGTAGGGCACGTTGCCGTCGAAGACGACACAAGCCGGGTCGTAGAAGGCGATCGCCTCGTCGAGCCGAGCGCGGAAGCCGGCCGACCAGCGTTCGGCGCTCTCCCGGGTCGCGGCCTGGGCCGGCAGGTACTCGGCGATGAAGCCGAGCCGGCGGGCGAGCCCGACCGCCTGCGACATCGACAGGATCACGGGTTCGAGCCCGCCCGGCAGCCGGCGCGCGACCGCTAGCAGGCGAACGAGGTGGCCGATGCCGATCCCGTTCGGGCCGAGCATCAGCACCCGGCGCGGCCGTTCGGTCGAGCGCCGCAGCCAGGGCCGCGGGGCGACGGCTCGGGCCCGACCGAGCTCCTCTTCGAGCCGGGCGAGGAGCCGCACCGGGTCGGCGAGCCGGGCGGCCGCCGCACGGCCCGCCTCGCGGGCGCGTTCGAGCGCCGCGGCGTCGAGCCCGGCCAGGACCGCAGCCGCCGCTTCGGCCTCGGCCGTCGCCACCGCATCGCACAGGACTGCCGCGAGGGCGGGCGGCACCACCGTCGGGCAGCCCGCGGCGAGCGCCTCGAGCAGCGCCGTCGGGAGGTGAGGCGGCCAGCCGTCCGCCCCCGGCATCACCCAGGCATCGAGCCCCTCGAGGAAACCCACGGGGTCGGCGAGATCGCCGGGAATGAGCTCGATGTCGACGGGGCAGTCGGGGTCGAGCAGCGCGCGTTCGGCCGCTTCCTCGGCCAGCACCCGTGCGAGGTCGAGGGGAGCGGTCCGGCCGAAGGGCGGCCAGGGTCCGTGGCCGTGCCGACCGATGCGGGCGAGGCGCGTCCGCGGCCGGCCGGGACCCGAGGCGATCCCGACGATCGCGGGCCAGGGCTCGGCCGAGCGAGGTAGCCGCCGCCAGCGCGGATCCGCCTCGAGGGCGGCCGCGACCAGCGGGTCGGCCGGAACCAGCCGGGCCTCGCCGCCGAGCACGGTGCCGGCCCGGTCGAGCAGCTCGGCCGGGTCGACCAGGAGCTCGCTCCAGCTCGCAGGCGGCGCTTCGAGGCGCAGGAGGGCGGACCGCGCCGAAAGCCGCGGCGGACGGCGCGCGGCGCCGAGCAGGGCCGAGGCCTCGAAGCAGAGTGCGAGGCGGCAGCGGACCGGCTCGGCCGGATCCACCAGCGCCACCTCGCGCGCCGCGAGCAGGCGGGAAAGGCCCGGCTGCACCGGGCGGGCCGGGAGCACGGCCGGGCCGGCGATCGGCAAGAAGCCGGCCCGCCAGCCTCGCCCGGCGGCCCATTCGAGGAGCGCCGCGAGCGCCCGCCCGTCGGCGCCGCCGCGGCGCGGATCGGCCGCCACCACGAGATCGAGCTCGGAGCTCAAGGGCCCCGACCCCACGCTTGAAGCCGGCGCCGCCCCGTCCTAGGAGCCGCGCCGCGGGCGTCCGGCCGGCCCGCCGGGATCCGCCGATGCCGCATCAGCTCGTCTTCTTCCCGGACTATCGCGCGGCCAACCCCTATCAGAGCCTCCTCTACGAGCACAGCGCGGCGGAGCTCCACCCGCGTCCGGGCACGATCGCCGAGGCGCTCGAGATTCGTGCTCGGCAGGCGCCCGAGGACGGCATGGTTTTCCACCTCCACTGGGAGGACGGGGTCTACCGCAACGAGCCGAACGAGGCAGCGGCACGCGCCGTCGCCGAGCGTTTCGCGGCCGACCTCGAGCGCTTCGCCGACGGCGGTGGAGCGGTGCTCTGGACGGTGCACAACGCCGCCCCGCACGACGACAGGTACCCCGCCGTGCAGGCCGCGCTGCGCGCCGTGCTCGTCGAGCTCGCCGACCTCGTCCACCTCCACTCCCTCGAGGCCGCCGGCTGGGCCCGGGCCGAGCTCGGCCTACCGCCCGAGCGCCTCGTCGTCGTGCCGCACGGCAACTACCGGCCGCTCCACCATCCGATCGGCCGGCCACAGGCGGCGAGCCGCGCGGCCCTCGACCTGCCCGAAGAGGCCCGCGTGCTCCTCCTGTTCGGCCG
This sequence comes from Geminicoccaceae bacterium, assembly GCA_036759485.1. Taxonomy (GTDB): domain Bacteria; phylum Pseudomonadota; class Alphaproteobacteria; order Geminicoccales; family Geminicoccaceae; genus JANXAZ01. The sequence goes on from DAIOUO010000180.1 coordinate 6,880, forward strand.
GCTCGACGCCTACAAGGGCGGGGCCGAGCTCCTCGAGGCCGCGGCCCGCCTCGACAGGCCCGAGCTCCGGCTGATCCTGGCCGGCCGCCAGGTCGCACCGCTCGATGCCGCCCTCGCCGCCCTGCCCGAGCCGGTCCGCGCCCGGATCCGGGTCGAGCCCGGCCCGGTTCCGGACGAGCGGGTGCCGCTCCTCTTCCATGC
>DAIOUO010000181.1:0-7079 GCA_036759485.1 Geminicoccaceae bacterium
ACATCGTTCGATCCCGCCCGCGGCTCGACGGCGAGCTCGAGCTCGCGGCCGACGCCGCCCGCCTTCGGCCCCTGCTCGCCGCGGCCGATGCCGGCCGCCTCGCCGAGCGCCTCGCACCGGTCGGCTCCTTCGCCGCCCGTGGCCGTCTGCGCGCCGACGACAGCCGGGTCGAGACGGAGGGGCTCAGGGTCGCCACGGCCGGGGGCGAGCTCGCTCTGCGCCTGGTCCTCGGCCTCGCCCAGCCGCACAGCCTCGGTCTCGAGATCGAAGCCTCGCGATTCGAGCTTCCCCTCGGATTCGAACCGGCCGCGCATCTGGCCGCGTTCTGGGCCGGGCCACCGGCCGATCTCGTCGGCAACGTCGCCGTCCGGATCGGCACGCTCGCGCGCGCGGGCGAAGAGCTGCGGCTCGTCCGGCTCGACGCGCGGTTGCCCGGAAACGGCGAGCTCCATATCGATGCGCTCGGCGCCGAGCTCCCGGGAACCGGCGACCTCGACTTCCGGGGCGTCCTCCTGCCGGGCCCGGCCGGTCCGCGCTTTCGTGGCCGCCTCGAAGCCCGTGTCGAGGATCCGCGCCCGCTCCTCACCTGGCTCGGCTACCCGTCCGGCTCGGCGGTCGAGCGGCTCGGTGCGGTCGCGATCGCGGGCGACCTCCTGGCCGTGCCCGAGGGTGCGAGCCTCGGCCGCGCCGAGATCCGCCTCGCCGGCGCGCGTGCCCAGGGGACCTTCGCCTTCCTCCTGGGTCCGCCACTGCGGCTTCGGCTCGTGGGAGAGGTCGACCGGCTGGCCCTCGACCCCTGGTTGGACGATGCGGCCGACGGGCCGGTGCCCGGCTGGCTCGGGGGCGGCCCGCCCACCGACCTCGAGGCCGAGTTCGACCTCCAGGTCGAGCGCGTGGCTTGGCGTGGACTGCGCGCCGAGCGGCTGCGGATCCGCGGCGAGCTCGCCGAGGGAAGACTGCGGATCGACGAGCTCGCGAGCCCGGCCATGGGCGGCGGATCGGCGCGTCTCGTGGGCAGCCTCGGACCCGCCGGTGCCGCCGACCTCGCCCTCGAGCTCGACGCCGACCAGCCGGCCCGGCTCGCCCGCTCTCTCGGGCTCGACCCGACCTTGCCGGCGCTGCTCGAAGGTCCTCTGCGCGCTCGCGCCCGCTTCCTCGAGGACGAGGCCGGCCGCCGGCTCGAGGCGGAGCTGCGCACGGCCGAGGGCGGAGTCCGGCTCGATCTCGAGCTCGCCCGAGGTTCGCTCGAGCCTCGGCGGCTCCGGCTCGCGGGCGGGCTCGCCGACACTGCGGCACTCGCCGCGCGCCTGGCCGGCCGAGGAGCGCTCGCCCCGGGCCTGCTCGGCCGGCTCGACGGCGAAGTCGAGGCGTCGCGCACACCGGAAGGCTGGCGGATCGAGGGCCGGCTCGCACCGGGGCGGCTCGTGCTCGAAACCGCGCTCGAGCTCGCCCAGGGCCATGGTGCACCACTCCTGCGCGGCCGCCTGGGGCTCGACGGGGCGGACCTGGCGAGCCTTCTCGACCTCTACCGCCTGTTCGAACCCCCGCTCGGGCTGCCCCCTGGACCCTTGCGCGTCTGGCCCGGAGCCTGGCCGCGCCGTCCCTTCGGCCCCCCGCGGCTGCCGTCCGTCGACCTCGACCTCCTGCTCGATCTGGGCCTCGCACGGGAGGACGGCACGCCGCTCGGGCGCGGCTCGACCGCCCTCGCCTTCGCGGGACGGTCGCTGGCCTTCGATTCGATCGATCTGCCGTTCGCCGGTGGCCGCCTGACCGGTCGGCTGCTCGCCGAGCTCGGGGCCGAGTCCGGCCGTGTCGAAGCCGAGCTCCGGCTCGCGAGCGCCGCCCTCGCCACCTTCGCGGAAGCGATCGGGGCCTCGGCGCCGGTCGCGGGGACCCTCGATCTCGAGCTCGCGCTGGCGAGCGAGGGCCGCTCGATCGGCGAGCTCGTGGGCAATGCGAGCGGCCGCGGTGCGCTCCTGCTGCGCGAGCTCGCGCTACCCGACCCGGCGAGCGGCGGACGGAGCGGGGAGCTCCTGTTGCGCGGCCCGCTCCTGCTCGAGCGGGGGGTGCTCCGAGCCCGCGAGCTCGAGGTCGAGAGCGCTGGCGGACCGGGCCCCGGAACACTGGCCTTCGACCTGGCCGCCTGGATCCTCGATCTCGAGCTGCCGGCGCCCGCGGGCCGCGTCCGTTTCCTGGGGCCACCCGACCGGTTGCGGCGCTACGGTGACGAGGCCGCGGGCCGACCCTAGTCGGAAGGCCCGAGCATCGTCTCCGGGCGGACCAGCGCCTCGAACTCCTCGGCCGTGACGAGCCCCAGGTCGACCGCCGCCTGCTTGAGGGTCGTACCCTCGGCGTGCGCCTTCTTGGCGACCTTGGCCGCGGCGTCGTAGCCGATCTTGGGCGCCAGTGCCGTGACCAGCATCAAGCTGCGCTCGACGAGCTCGCGGATGTGTTCGCGATTGGCCTCGATCCCGGCGACACAATTGTCGGTGAAGCTGCGTGCCGCGTCCGCGAGCAAGCGGATCGACTGCAACACGTTGTAGGCGATCACCGGCTTGAAGACGTTGAGCTCGAGATGGCCGTTGGCGCCGCCGATCGTGATCGCGACGTGGTTGCCCATGACCTGACAGCAGACCATGGTCAGGGCCTCGCACTGGGTCGGGTTCACTTTGCCCGGCATGATCGAGGAGCCGGGCTCGTTCTCAGGCAGCCGCAGCTCCCCCAGGCCCGATCGCGGCCCCGACCCCAGGAGCCGGATGTCGTTGGCGATCTTCATGAGGCTCACGGCCACCGTGTTGAGCGCGCCCGAGAGCTCGACGAGAGCGTCGTGCGTGGCCAGTGCCTCGAACTTGTTGGGCGCCGTGACGAACGGCAGGCCCGTGATCTGGGCGATCTCGGCCGCTACCGCCTCGGCGAAGCCCTTCTTGGCGTTGAGGCCGGTGCCGACCGCAGTGCCCCCCTGGGCGAGCTCGAGGACCCGCGGCAGAGCCGCACGGATCCGCTCGATGCCCATCGCGACCTGGTGCGTGTAGCCCGAGAATTCCTGGCCCAGGGTCAAGGGTGTCGCGTCCTGCAGGTGCGTCCGGCCGATCTTGACGATGTCGGCGAACGCCCGGGCCTTGCCGGCGAGGGCGCCGTGCAGGTGGTTGAGGGCCGGCAGGAGCCGGTGGTGCACCTCCTGGGCCGCCGCCACGTGCATGGCCGTGGGGAAGGTGTCGTTCGAGGACTGGCCGCGATTGACGTGGTCGTTGGGGTGGACCGGGCTCTTGCCGCCGCGACCGGCACCGAGGAGTTCGTTGGCCCGGCCGGCGATCACCTCGTTGGCGTTCATGTTGCTCTGGGTGCCGGAGCCGGTCTGCCAGACGACCAGGGGGAACTCGTCGTCGAGCTTGCCGTCCACCACCTCTTGAGCGGCCTTGCCGATCGCCTCGCCGAGCCGCGGATCGAGCGCGCCCAGGCGGACATTCACCCTCGCGGCTGCGAGCTTGATCACGCCGAGGGCGCGAACGAGCGGGATCGGCATGCGCTCGCCGCCGATCTTGAAGTTCTGCAGCGAACGCTGGGTCTGCGCCCCCCAATAGCGCTCCGCCGGCACCTCGATCGGCCCGAAGCTGTCGGTCTCGACCCGCATCTGGCGCTCGCCGCCCATGGTCCTTCCTCCGCGCTCGACCGGCTCGGCGCCTAGCGCAGGCGCGAGCGCCTGTCGACGCGACCGGAAGCACGCCGCGTCGGCGGAGCCGGGCCGGCAGAGCCCCTCGGCTACTTCTTGCGGAACCGGTCGAGGGTGACGATCTCGGCGCCGCCCCTGGTCGGCGGTTCGCCGTCGGCCGGCTTCGTCGCCACTGGCGGCTTCTTCTCGACCGCCGGGGCGGGCAAAGGCACGATCTCGGGCTCGAGCGTGAACTGGAGGCCGAACTCCGCGCCGGGATCGGCGAAGACCTTGATCGCGTGGAAGGGAATCCTCAGGCGCTGCGGCACGTCGTTGAAACTCAACGTGACCGAGAGCGCCGTGTCGTCGACCTCGAGGTCCCAGAACTGGTGCTGCAGCACGACCGTCATCTCGGTCGGGTAGCGCTCGCGCAGATAGTCCGGGATCTCGACCCCCGGATCCGAGGTCCGGAAGGTGATGTAGAAATGGTGCGGCGGCGGCAGGCCCTCGACGGCGAGCCGGCGCAGAACGTCGCGCACGACGGTCCTGAGCGCCTGCTCGACCATGCGCCCGTAATCGATCGCCCCTCGCGCCATGCCCGTTCGGTCGCTCCGCACCGGCGATGGAGGTGGGGGGCTTCTGTTGCCCGGCGCCCCCCGGGCCGCGCTTACCTAACCGAAATCAGGCAGCGAGCGCCAGACGATTGTCGTTGGCACTTGTGGTTTTGGCCCGATAACGGCGGTACCATGCCGGGCGAAAGCCACCCCTTTACTACGCGCGTCGATCCTGACTCGCCCCCGTGCGGCCGAGCCCCCTCGCGGGGACCCGGCTCGAATTGGTGGAGGCGCCGGGCTCTGCCCCCGGGTCCGCTACGCCTATTCCGGGTGGTGTTCATCGCCATCTCCGGCTCGCGCCGGCGAACCCAATATAGGGAGTGGTCGCCGAACTGCAACCGGGCGCGACCCGTGCCGGCCCGCTGCCCCCGTGCCGGCCCGCTGCCCCCGTGCCGGCCCGCTGCCCCTCGACAGCGCGTCGTTCGCGGCCCATGAAGCGCGCCGTTCGACGCGGAGGTGCGGCATGCGGCTCGAGGCCGACAAGCTCGCCGAGATCGAGGCGGCGCGCGCCGAGGTGACATCGACCCGCCGGCCGACGGTCGCGGCGCTCGAGGAGATCCTCGGCCGGCCGTTGCCGGTCCTCGACCACGGCTTCGTCCGTGTGATCGACTACATGGGGGACGATGCCGCGGTCGTTCAGGCGGCGCGCGTGTCCTACGGTAAAGGCACCAAGCAGGTCAGCGGCGATCGGGCACTGATCCGCTACCTGATGCGCCACCACCACACGAGCCCCTTCGAGATGTGCGAGATCAAGCTTCACGTGAAGCTACCGATCTTCGTCGCTCGGCAGTGGATCCGGCACCGCACCGCCAGCGTCAACGAATATTCCGCCCGCTACTCGGTGCTCGACCGCGAGTTCTACCTGCCCGATCGCGAGCTGCTGCAGCTCGTCCGCGTCGAGCGGGCGGGGGAGGGCGTCCGCCAGGAGCGGCTGTTCGACGCGCCCGCGCCCGAGGCACAGGCCACCGCGGCGCAGTCGACCACCAACCGTCAGGGCCGCGAGGGCAAGCTCGAGGCGGCGGTGGCGGCCGACGTGATCCGCCGCATGAAGCGGGCGGCCGAGACGGACTTCACCCTCTACGAGAAGCTGCTCGGCGCCGACGACGGGGTCGACGGCTTCGGCATCGCCCGCGAACTCGCCCGCACCGTGCTGCCGCTCTCGACCTACACGCAGTGGTACTGGAAGGTCGACCTGCACAACCTCCTGCACTTCCTGCGGCTGCGCGCCGATCGTCACGCCCAGCACGAGATCCGCGCCTATGCCGAGGTCCTGCTCGACATCGTCCGCCGCTGGGTGCCCCTCGTCCACGAGGCGTTCGAAGACTACCGGCGCGGCGCGGTCGAGCTGTCGGCGGCCGCACGCGAGGCGGTGCGCCGGGCTCTTCGTGGCGAGCCGGTCGATCCGAACGAGCTCGGTCTCGGCCGACGGGAATGGGAAGAGCTCGTGGCGGCCCTGCCGGAGCTCGCCGGCGCGGTCCGCGGCGGCTAGGCCTCGCGGGTGGTCCCGGTGCAGAGAGCGAGGATCGCCGCGAAGACGACCACCGTGAGGGGCAGCGCGAGCAGGACGAGCCGAGAGAAGCCGGCGGTCAGCGCTACCACGATGCCCAAGAGAACGAGTGCGAGCGCCACCCAACCCACGGTCCCGAGTCCCTCGCTCTCCTGCACGGCGCACCTCCGTATCGAACCCGAGCTCTCCTACCCGCCGTCGAGACCGGGACGCCAGGGCGCAGCTGGTCGCACGGTCTCGCCCTTCCCCGGTGGCCGACGAACAGTGTAGGAAACCGACAACAGGACCGCGGCTTTCCCGCGCAGCCGGCGGCTCGCGCGGCCGTCGAGCGTTCCCTTGGCTCGACGATGCCGGTATCAGCGGTGGTCACGGGAGCAGAGCAGAGGGAGCTAGGTCGCATGCTCAGCTATGTACGCGTGGCCGCCGCAGTGAGCGGTCTGGCGCTTCTGGTCGGCTGCGGCGATCGGCCGCCCGGTCACACGGACATCATCGGCCGCCTCTCCGAGGCCGGCCCGGCCGCCAAGGTGATGAGCGAGGCGCGCGCGACCAGCCCCGGCGCCGACGCCTACCGAGCCGCTTATTACAAGTACTCGATGGAGCACGCCGAGTACGAATTCAACAAGATGGAGCATTATCGCAGCGCCACCTACCACGCCAACAACGCGATGGCCGCGGCCCGTGGCGGCGCCCCCGAGCCGGCTGCGATCTCCTCCCGCCAGCTCCCCGCCGACAAGGTCGACGAGCTCACGAGCGCGCGTAACCGGCTGGTCGCCGCGCTGAACGCCGGCGGCGCGAGCCGCAATCCGGACGCGGCCGGCAAGGCCGTCGCCCGCTTCAATTGCTGGATGGAGCAGCAGGAAGAGAACTTCCAGCCGCGCGACATCGCCTACTGCAAGAACCAGTTCATGGAGGCGCTGGCCCAGATCGAGCCGACCGCCGCCGGCGGCCCGGAGACGATCACCATCGCCGCCGACGTTCTCTTCGACTTCGACAAGGCGGTCATCAAGCCGGCTTTCTATCCGGCTCTCGACAAGGTCGCCGACATGCTGGTGAAGAACACCAACATGCGGGTCGAGATCTCGGGTCATACCGACACCGTCGGTACCATGCAGTACAACCAGCGGCTGTCCGAGCGACGGGCGAACGCGGTGGCGGCCTACCTCGAGCGCAAGGGCGTCTCGCGCGACCGCATGACGGTGCGGGGCTACAGCTTCACCCGTCTCGCGGTGCAGACCGGCCCGAACGTCAAGGAGCCGCGCAACCGGCGCGTCGAGATCCGGCAGCGCTGAGCCGGACGTTCCACCTCTCG
>DAIOUO010000182.1:0-6967 GCA_036759485.1 Geminicoccaceae bacterium
CCGCGCGGCGCCCGGTCGTCGAGCGAAGGCTCGAAGGGCCGGCGCATCGCCACCGCCGTTCCCGCCCGCTCGGCGGCCCGGCCGGCCTCCTGCAGCTGCTGCGCGAGCGGTCGGCTCCAGGGCAGGCGATAGGCCCGCGGCTCGCCTACCCCGGGCAGCCGCAGCCAGAGATGGATCGCCCGCCCCTCCTCGAGGTCGAAGGCGAGGACCACCGCCTCCTCCGCGTTCGCCCGCAGCCATTCGTCGCGCACCGGCTTCGGCCGGCCGGGCAGGTCGGCGAGGGCGGCGTAGCCCAGCGGCAACAGGAGCGCCGCGAGCAGAACGGCGGCGAGTTTCACGGCCGGCCGCCGGGGCGACCAGACGGCGAGCCAAGCGAGCCCGCCCGCGACGAGCGCGAGGCCGACGAACAGGGGTACGATGCTGCTCACGTGGGCCTCCGGGCACGCAGGGGAACCTCGAGATCGTGGACGCTGCCGGGCACGAGCGCGCCGCGCTCGTCGAGGCGGAAGCGGAAGACGGTCCGCTCCTCCCCCTCGCGGCCGAGTTCGACGGTGCGGGCGACGATCTGCCGGGCGCTCTCGCCGACCGACGGCTTGACGCTCGCCACGACCGTGACCGGGATCGGCAGCTGCTGCGACAGGTCGCGGTAGAGGTGGACGTTGACGATGTACTCTCCGGCCAGCACCCCGCGCGAATAGCTGACCTCGTAATTGAGACCGGAGACGTCGCCGCGGTGCCCGAGATCGTCGCGCAGGAGATTGAACAGCCGACCGCCCTTGTTCGAGTAGCCGACCGGGACGTCGCCCGGCCCCTGCACCCAGAGATCGACATCGGCGTCGATCGGATCCGGCCAGCGCAGCTCGATCACCACGTTGCCGGGCGGCTCGAGCCCTTCCGGCCGCGGCCGCGCCTTGGCCGGGTTGATGTGCGGCAGGATCAGGATCACGCAGGTGACGAAGCCGGCGAGCGCCAAGGTGATCAGGTCGCGGAAGACGACGGCGCCGTCCGGATCCTCGTCAGGCTCACGCCCGAACACGGCACTCGCTCCGCTCGACCAGTTGGGCATAGAGATGCGCGGCGCCGCCCTCGAGGAGTCGGCAATTCAGTGTCAACCATATGTTGAGAACCGAGCCCGCGAGGGTGGTGTAGAGCGCCACCGACATGCCCTGCAGCAGCCGCGAGACCATGGGACCGATGGCGGTCGCGTCCCCGACCGTCGCGGGATCGATCCCGGCGAGCGCCCGGATGAAGCCCACCACCGTCCCGATCAGCCCCAAGAGCACGAGAAGGCTCGCGACATAGCGCAGGACCGAGAGGCGTTGCTGCAGCTTGAGCCGGAGGAGGGCGGCCATGGCCGCCCGCCCGGCCCCGTCGCGGCCGGCCGTCGCGGCGAGGAACCAGGCGGCCTTCGACCCGGGCGCCGGGCTACCGTCGCGCACGCCGTTGAGCTCGGCGCTCAACCGCCAGGCCCTCGCCGCGGCGATCGCGAGGCCGACCACGAACACGAGCACGATCAGCTTGACGAGGTGCTGGGCGTCCGTCGCGAACATCTCGCCGAGCCAACCCTGGGCCACCGTTACTGCCGTGAGGGCCGTCCCCAACACGTTGAGGAGCGCGAAACGGAAGAGGAGGAGCCAGCGTCGGCCCAGCTCGCGACCGACCCCGATCCAGTCGGCGAGGCCGGGCCATTCGAGGCTCGGCCCGGCCATCGCCACGGCTTCGACACGCGCCATCGCGAATCTCCCTTGCGGGACCACCCGTCGCGGCCGCGTCCCTCGGGCGCGGCCCGACCGGGTACCGGGTCCCATGCTGCGCTCTCAACCTTAAGGACGGGTTAACGTCGCCCGTCCGCGCACCAGTTGATATTCCGATCCGCATCCGACGGAAAGACTTTTCGCCTACAAACAGCCTAAAATGCTGCAATTCCAGAGCACGATCCTGCCGTCCTGCCCGCGGTCCGCCGGGTCCTTCCGCGTCCGGTCCGTCACGACCACCGTTGAACGCATCGCGTCCGTTGCCCCAGCTATTTGCAACTCCTGGGGTTCATGATATGCGCCCGCTCTACTCGGGAAGGCCAAGGAGAGCTTTCGATGACCCTCGACGAGCTGAACGCGGCGGTCGCCCAGTCCACCGGCATGACGAAGGCCAAGGCGGCGGAGGCGGTGCACGCCGTGCTCGGCGGGATCCAGGAGGCGCTCAAGCGGGGCGATCGGGTCGCGATCGCCGGCTTCGGCGTGTTCGAGGTCGCCCACCGGGCCGCGCGCGAGGGCCGCAACCCGCAGACCGGCAAGCCGATCACGATCAAGGCCAGCAAGTCGGTCCGCTTCAAGGCCGGCAAGAATCTGCGCGACGCCGTCAACGGCTGAGACGGTTCTCGACCATCGGATCGGGCCGCGGTCGGGTCGATCGTGGCCCTTTTGCTTTCCGAGGACTTGATCGATCACGGGAGCCCCGGCGGACGGGCCGTCCGTTCGACGGTCGACACCCGGGTATGCGCGAGGCCCGCAGGGCTCGCCTCCCGCCGCCTCTGGTCCTAAGCTCGCCCGGCCCGCCCGGCCGATCGGCGGCCGGCGGGAACCGACCGGGCCCGGATGCGCGATCTCCTGCTCACCGCCATCGTCGGAGCACTCGTACCGGCCGCGCTGTTCCGGCCACACATCGGCATGCTCGCCTACGTGTGGGTCTCGCTCATGGCCCCGCACCGGCTGACCCACGGCTTCGCCCAGGAGGTTCCCTGGGCGATGCTGCTGTTCGTCCCGACACTCCTGCGCTGGCTCGCCTCGAGCGAGCGCAAACTACCGCTCTGGAGCCCCCTGAGTACGTTACTCGCCCTCTTCGGCCTCTTGGCCGTCCTCTCGACGACCCAGGCCATGGCGCCCGAGCTCGCCGCCGAAAAACGCGACGCGCTGCTCAAGATCCTCCTGGCGCTCTACCTCACGACCGCCCTCGTCGACCGGCCGGAGCGGCTGCGATGGCTCGTCTGGGTCGTCACGCTTTCGATCGCCTTCTACGGCGTCAAGGGCGGCCTCTTCGTGCTCGCTACGGCCGGCGCCCACCAGGTGCTGGGACCGAGTCCGAGCCTGATGGCCGACAACAACGGCATCGCGCTCGCGCTCGTCATGATCCTGCCGCTCCTCCACCATCTCTACGAGACGAGCCGGCCGCTCTGGCTGCGCGCCTGCCTCGTCGCGGCCGGCGGTCTCACCGTGCTTGCCGTGCTCGGCACCTGGTCGCGCGGCGGCCTTTTGGCGCTCCTCGCGATGGCGGCGGTGCTCTGGTGGCGGTCGCGGGCCAAGCTGCCGCTCGCCCTTCTGGGCGGCACCGGTGCCCTGGCGCTCGCCCTTCTCATGCCCGAGGCCTGGTACGCCAAGATGGGCACGATCGACGAGTACGGGACCGACGCCTCGGCCCAGCTCCGTTTCACCGCCTGGACCTGGGCGGTCGAGGTGGCACGTGACCGACCCTGGCTCGGCGGCGGCTTCAGGGTGTTCGTGCTGAACAACATCCGCCACGGCGCCGGCGGCCATTCCGACTATCTCAACGCCCACAGCATCTATTTCGAGGTCTTGGGCGAACTCGGCTTCACGGGCCTCGCCCTCTTCCTCGCGATCCTTTCGGGTGCGCTGATCACCGCCGGCAGGCTCATGCGGCTCGAGCAGGGCCGGCCCGACCTGCACGAGCTCGCCCGCCTCGGTGCGGCCCTGCAGGTGAGCCTCGTCGGCTACGCGGTCGGCGGTGCGCTCCTCAACATGGCGCTCTTCGAGCTCTTCTATCACCTCCTCGCCGTGCTGATCGTGGCCGACCGGCTCGCCCGCACCGCCCCCCTGCCGTCGACCGCTCCGGCCGCCGAGACGGTTTCCGACCGTCGCGAGTTCGCCCGCCGCCTGCTCGCCGGCACCTGGCGCGGAACCGGCGGCGAGAACGCCGCCGGCCGGGCTTGAGGGGCTCTTGCCGGCGAGCCGTCGCGGCGAGCACATTCACTGCGGGCGGGGTACGGTGGACGCCGGGCGCGCGACGCCGGCACGTCCTTTGCTTCGCGGGAGGCGTGGTCGGCCGGCGGGTGCCCGGACGGCCTTCGGGAGGAACCGGACATGCATCGGAACGACAAGCCGGCACGGGGTGGGAGCACGACCCTCGGGCTCGTCGGGGCGGCGGCCCTGCTGCTGCTCGGCGACGCCGCGTCGGCGGCCGACAAGATCACCTTCGGCACCAACTGGAAGGCCCAGGCCGAGCACGGCGGCTATTACCAGGCGGTCGCCGACGGCACCTACGCCCGCTACGGCCTCGACGTCACGATCCGCCCGGGCGGCCCCCAGGTCAACCACAGCCAGCTGATCGCCGCCGGGCGCATCGACTTCAACATGGGCGGCAACCTGTTCGGCCAGTTCAACTTCACCCAGAACAAGGTACCGGTCGTCACGATCGCCGCGATCTTCCAGAAGGAACCGCAGATCCTGATGGCCCATCCCGGATCCGGTGTGCGCTCGCTCGCCGACCTCAAGGGCAAGACCATCTTCCTCTCGAACGACGGGCGACTGACCTTCTGGCTCTGGCTCAAGCAGGTCTACGGGCTCGACGATTCCCAGCTCAAGCCCTACACTTTCAACCCGGCGCCGTTCCTCGCGGACAAGAACAGCGTCCAGCAGGGCTACGTCACGTCCGAGCCCTTCGCGATCCGCAAGCAGGGCGGCTTCGAGCCCGTCGTGCTCGTGATGGCGGATGCCGGGTACGACACCTATTCCACGACCATCGAGGCGCGGGCTCAGATGGTCAAGGAGAACCCCGATCTGGTGCAGCGCTTCGTCAACGCCTCGATCGAAGGCTGGTACAACTATCTCTACGGCGACAACAAGGCCGCCAATGCGCTGATCAAGAAAGACAATCCCGATATGGACGACGAGCAGATCGCGTTTTCGATCGCGGCGATGAAAAAATACGGCATCGTCGATTCGGGCGACGCGCTGACTCTCGGCATCGGCGCGATGACCAAGGAGCGCTGGAAGAGCTTCTTCGAGAAGGCGGTGGGCTGGGGCATCTACCCGGCGAACCTGCCCTACGAGGAGGGTTTCACCCTGCAGTTCGTCAACAAGGGCCACGGCCTCGACCTCAAGAAGAAGCTGACCGGCCCGTGAGCCTCGCGGTCGCCACTTCCGGGCACGCCCGCGAGGGGGCGGACGCGCGTTCCTCGGAGCCGCTCGTCCGCCTCGAGCGGGTTGGCAAGACCTTCGCCAACGGCACGGTGGCGCTCGCTGGTCTCGACCTCACCATCGGCCGGCACGAATTCGTGAGCCTGCTCGGCCCCTCGGGCTGCGGCAAGAGCACCGCACTTCGGCTGATCGCGGGCCTCGGCCGGCCGAGCAGCGGGCGGATCCTGGGGCCGGAAGGTGCCCCCCGGGGTGCCGTCGGCTTCGTCTTCCAGGAGCCGACGCTCATGCCCTGGGGCACCGTCTTCGACAATGTCTGGCTGCCCCTGCGTCTGCAGGGGGTCCCCCGCCGGCAGGCCGAGGGCCGGGTCGGCGAGGCTCTCTCGATGGTCGGCCTCGCGGAGTTCGCCGCCGCCTATCCGCGCGAGCTCTCGGGCGGCATGAAGATGCGGGTCTCGATCGCTCGGGCGCTCGTCACCCGGCCGAGCCTCCTCCTCATGGACGAGCCCTTCGCCGCCCTCGACGAGATCACCCGGCTCAAGCTCAACGACGATCTCCTCGCCCTCTGGCGGGCGCAGAGCTGGACGGTCGTGTTCGTCACCCACTCGGTCTACGAATCGGTCTATCTCTCGACCCGGATCATGGTCATGGCGCCGCGGCCCGGGCGGGTCGTGGCCGAGGTCCCGATCGAGGCGCCCTGGCCGCGCGACGAGGCCTTCCGCACCTCGCCGGCTTACAACGCGCTCTGCCGACGGGTCTCGGCCGAGCTGCACCGGGCCATGGGAGCCTGACGCCGCATGGCCGCCACCCTCGAGCCCCCACGGGCGGGCCTCTCCGGGGCGGTCGAGCCGGCCGATCGGGCGCCCGCGGGCGACCGGCTCGCCCGGATCCTCGCACCCGCACTCATCGCGCTCCTCGTCCTCCTCGGCTGGGAGGCGGTCGTCCGCCTCAACGACATTCCCCACTACATCCTGCCCGGCCCGAGCCTGGTCGCCCGCGAGCTCGTCTATTCCTGGCCGGTGCTCTGGCCTTCCCTCCTGATCACCGTGAAGATCGCCGCCCTCGCCCTGCTCGCCGCGATCCTGGGCGGGGTGGGACTCGCACTCCTCTGCTCGCTCTCCCGCTGGATCGAGATCTCGCTCTTCCCTTACGCGGTCGTGCTCCAAGTGACGCCCGTGGTCTCGATCGCGCCCCTGATCCTGATCTATGTCGACAACACACTCACTGCGGTCGTGCTCTGCGCCTGGATCGTGGCTTTCTTCCCGATCCTTTCGAACACCATGCTGGGTCTCGCTTCGGCCGACCACAATCTGCGCGATCTCTTCGAGCTCTACGGCGCCTCCCGCTGGCAGCAGCTGCGGCTCCTCCGCCTACCGACCGCGCTCCCCTATTTCCTCGGCGGCCTGCGGATCGCGGGGGGCCTCTCGCTGATCGGCGCGGTGGTGGCGGAATACGTGGCCGGCACCGCCGGCACCGGCACCGGTCTGGCCTTCCGCGTGCTCGAGGCGCAGTACCGTCTCAACATCCCGCGGATGTTCGCGGGCCTCTTCCTCTTGGCGCTCACCGGCGTGGCGATCTACCTGCTCTTCGGCGCGCTCTCCCACCTTCTCCTGCACCGCTGGCACGAGAGTGCCGTGCGCCGCGAACGCTGAGCCTCAACCCTTGCCGAGCGGTCCCGGGCCGAGATCGCCGAGCGGCTGGTCGCGGAGCTCGCGTACGAGGGAGAGGAGCCGTCCGGTCACGTGGTCGAGCACCTTCCGGCCGAGCTCGGCCGAAGCGAGGGTCGCATCGCCCGCCGCCCCGGAAGGGTGCAGGTCCTGGGC
>DAIOUO010000183.1:0-6960 GCA_036759485.1 Geminicoccaceae bacterium
TGCGCCGGCCGCTCCGTCCCGGGCCACGTCTGCGACCCGCTCGCCGAGGCCGGGACCGTGCAGCGGGGTCAGCGTGCAGCCGGACAGCGCCGACGAGCCGAAGAAGGCGAGGAGCGCACGGCGGGACGGCTCAGGCCACGACATTGACGATCTTGTCGGGCACCACGATCACCCGCCTCGGGCTGCGGCCATCGAGCGCTCGGCGCACCGCCGGGTCGGCGAGTGCCGCCGCCTCGATCGTGGCGCTGTCGGCCCCGCGGGCGACGCTGATCTCGGAACGGCGCTTGCCGTTGACCTGGACCGGGAGGGTGACCCGATCCTCCACGAGGAAGGCCGGATCGGCCACGAGCCAGGGGGTGTCGGCGAGGAGCGTCCGATGCCCGAGACGCTCCCAGAGCTCCTCGGCGAGATGCGGCGTCATGGGCTCGATCAGGCGCACGAAGGTCTCGAGGGCCCGGCGCAGGAGCGCACCGTTGGCGCCCCGATAGTCCTCGATGCCGTTGGTGAGCTCGCGGACGAGTGCCACCGCCTTGTTGAAGTGGAAGCGCTCGAGGGCGTCGGTGACCTGGGCGATCGAGCGGTGGAGGAGCCGGAAGAGCGCCAGATCCTCGCCCGCGAGGCCCTCCTCCGCTACGGGAGTACCGGGGGGCGGCAGGAGCGGCAGCCGCTCGTCGACGATCCGCCAGAGGCGATTGAGGTAGCGCCAGGCCCCGTCGATGCCGGCGTCGGTCCACTCGAGATCGCGCTCGGGCGGGCTGTCGGAGAGCATGAAGAGACGCGCGGTGTCGGCGCCGTAGGATTCGATGATCTCCGAGGGGTCGACGGTGTTGAGCTTGGATTTGCTCATCTTCTCGACCCGGCCGGCGATCACTCTGCGGCCGTCGCGGGTGCGCAGCTCTCCCGTCGCGTCCTTCACGACTTCCTTGGGCTCGAGCCAGTTCCCCTGCTCGTCGCGGTAGGTCTGGTGGGTGATCATGCCCTGCGTGAACAGGCCAGCGAACGGCTCGTCGATGTCGAGATAACCGCAGTCGCGCATCGCCCGGGTGAAGAAGCGCGAATAGAGCAGGTGCAACACGGCGTGCTCGATGCCGCCGATATATTGGTCGACCGGCAGCCAGTAGGCGACCGCCTCCTTGTCGAAGGGGCGGTCCGGGTTCTTGGGGTCGCAGAACCTGGCGAAGTACCAGGAGCTCTCGACGAAGGTGTCGAAGGTGTCGGTCTCGCGTTGGGCCGGCCCGCCGCAGCGCGGGCAGCTCGTGTGCTTCCAGGTCGGATGGCGGTCGAGCGGGTTGCCGGCACCGGTGATGTCGACATCCTCGGGCAGCAGCACCGGCAGCTGCTCGACCGGCACGGGCACGATCCCGCAAGCGGGGCAGTGGATCATCGGGATCGGGCAGCCCCAGTAGCGCTGGCGCGACACGCCCCAGTCGCGAAGGCGCCAGGTCACCTCGCCGCGCCCGACGCCGAGCCGTTCGAGCTCCTGCACGATCCGCTTCTTGGCCGCGGGCACGTCGAGTCCGTCGAGGAAACCCGAGTTGAAGAGGCGCCCTTCGCCGACATAGGCCTCGGCGCCGATCGTGAACGTCGAAGGATCCGCGCCCTCGGGCAGGACCACGGGCAGCACCGGCAGGCCGTATTTGCGGGCGAACTCGAGGTCGCGCTGGTCGTGGGCCGGGCAGCCGAAGATGGCGCCCGTGCCGTATTCGGAGAGGACGAAATTGGCGACGTAGACCGGCAGGAGCTGCTCGGGGCGGACCGGGTTGCGACAGCGCAGGCCCGTGTCGAAGCCGCGCTTCTCCATGGTCTCGAGCTCGGCTTCGGAGGTACCGCCCTTGAGGCACTCGGCGACGAAGGCGGCGAGCGCCGGATCGCGCGCGGCGAGTTCGCTCGTGAGCGGATGGTCGGGGGCGAGCGCCATGAAGGAGGCGCCGAAGAGCGTGTCGGGCCGGGTCGAGAACACTTCGAGCCGGTCGCTGCGCCCCACGATCTCGAAGGCGATGCGGGCACCCTCCGAGCGGCCGAGCCAGTTGCGCTGCATGAGCCGGACCTTCTCCGGCCAGCGCTCGAGGCGGTCGAGGGCCGCCAGGAGGTCGTCGGCGTAGGCCGTGATCTTGAAGAACCATTGGGCGAGTTTGCGGCGCTCGACCGGCGCTCCCGAGCGCCAGCCCTTGCCGTCGATCACCTGCTCGTTGGCGAGCACGGTCTGGTCGACCGGGTCCCAGTTGACCCAGCTCTCCCGCCGATAGACGAGCCCCCGCTCGGCCATGGCGAGGAACATGGCCTGCTCGTGCTTGTAATAGGCCGGATCGCAGGTCGCGAACTCGCGGGTCCAGTCGATCGACAACCCCATCGAGCGGATCTGGGCCCGCATCTCGGCGATGTTGCCCCAGGTCCAGGTCTTGGGGTGGACGCCGCGGCGGATGGCGGCACCTTCCGCCGGCAGGCCGAAGGCGTCCCAGCCCATCGGGTGGAGGACGTTGTAGCCTTGCGCGCGCTTGAGTCGCGCCACCACGTCGCCGAGCGTGTAGTTGCGCACGTGGCCCATGTGGATGCGGCCCGAGGGGTAGGGGAACATCTCGAGCACGTAATATTTGGGCCGGCTCGGATCGGCGCGGACCTCGAAGGTCCGCCGCTCGTCCCAGATGCGCTGCCACTTGGCCTCGCTCGCACGGAAATTGTAGCGGCTCATCGAACCTCGGCTCGGGACCGGACGGCGAAGACGGTCGCGGCGATCGCCGCTCTCGGCTCAGCCGCCGGCGCTGGCGATACGGATCTGGCGGGCGCGGGTGAGGATCTTGTCCTCGAGCTCGGTCGCTGTGCGCGGGTCGGCCGGCACGTCGACCCAGCCGGCGCGCGGGTCGCGTCGCTGGCGCAGCACCGACACGCGGACGGCGTCCGCCCGCAGCGCCACGTCGCGGATCAGGACCTGCAGCTTGAAACGCTCGTCGGTGACCTCGGCCGGCTGGTACCAGTCGGTGATGATGAGCCCGCCGAACGGGTCGGCCGAAAGGAGCGGGATGAAGTCGAGGGTCTCGAGGCTCGCGCGCCAGAGATAGGCGTTGACGCCGATCCCGCCGCCGCCTCCGCCGGCACCGCCCTGGGCGGCCGCCTGGTCGCCGCCGCGCCGGCCGGTGCTGAAGAGCGTGATGCCGTCGCTGCCGGTCACCGTGCCGTAGCGCTCGCGCCGCGCCTGGTCCTTCGGATCGTAGGGGGTCCAGTCGGGGACCCGCGCGTCGCTGCTGCAGCCGGCGAGCAGCGCCGTCACCAGAGCGGCGGCCAGAAGCCGCCCGACACGCCTCTCCTCGCTCATCCCACCCGTGCCCGCTTGTCCCGCGCCGCCGCGCGACGCGGCGCGATCCTAGCACCGCCCGCGCGGCGCGCCAGCCGCCACGCTCGCGCCCCCGGGCGGATCTCAGAAGTTGAGGCGCAGACCGATCCGGCCGACCGTGGTCGGTTCGCGGTCGGCTTGGGTGGTGACCGCGAGGTCACCCTCGAGCGTGAGCCAGGAGCCCGCCGCCAGGTCGGTGCCGAAAAGCCACAACTCGCGCTCGGCCCGGCCGAGCGCCACCTCTTGGCCGTAGCCCAGTCGCGCGGCGATCGGCCCGTAGCCGACCCGGCCCGTCCAGAGATCGAGCTCGCTGCGCGGCAGGACGCCCGTGGCGTAGGCCCCGCCGATGGTCCAGCCCGACCAAGCGAGCGCGCCACCGATCGCGAGCCCGGAACCGGTTTCGCCTGCCGGTGCACCGAGAGGTTTGCCGAGCGTGGCGAGACCGAGCCCGTCGAGCCGGCCGAGGCCGGCCGAGGCTGGAGCGAGGCCGACCCGCAGGTCCAGGGCACCACCCGACGCGTCGCCGCCGTCCAGGAGCAGGCTCGAGCCGGCACGCGGCGTGAAGCCGAAGCGGAGGTCCGGGCTGTCCAGAGCGGGCGCGACGCTGCGGCCGTGCGGCGCACCGGGCAGCAACACGATCTCGCCACTGCTCTCGAGCACACCTCCGGCGCGCAGCTCGGTCGCGGCCGCGCCCGTCGCGACGAGCAGCCCGCCCAGGACCAACCCGGCAATCGTGCGTGCAGCCATGCTCCGATCCTTCTACCCGTACGGGAGATTAGCACGGGCCGACCCGGCTGACGAGTGGCGGGCCGGTCGCATCGGCGATCACGTCTATTCCGGATGCGAAAACGCAACGGCGGGCCCGAGGGCCCGCCGCGCGTTCGACCCCGCCCGAGGGCGGTGGTCGCCGAGGATCAGAAGGAGACGCCGAGCCGCACCACCCCGACGACACCGTCGTCGAAGTTGCCACCGACGCCGGCCTCGTCGAAGAAGAGCAGATCGCCGTCGAGGGTCACACCCGGCAGGATGCCGACAGTGGCGCTCAGAACGACACCCTTGGTCTCGATCCCGTCGTCGGCATCCAACACCTTGCCACCGGTAATCGAGAGGGTGGCCGGCCCGAGAGTGGCCGCCGCGCCGGCGTTGAACCACTTACGCTCGTTGCCGAAGGTGTCCTGCTTGCCGAAGCCGCCACCGACCGAGAAGCCGGCGAAGCTCACCGTGCCGCCGCCGTAGATCTTCCAGAAGTCTTCTTCGTTGTCGCCGTCGGTGGAGTCGCCGATATGGCCGATCACACCGGCCTTGATGCCGACGCCGCCGAGATCGCCCACCCAGTTGAGGCCGGCCTCGATGACGTCCTTGGCGGCGTCGACGTTGGTGACGTCCAGATTGTCGCCGCCGCTGCTCGCGTTCGGCGTGTAGCTCACGCCGAGCTGGAAGCCGGCCAGGCGCGGCGAGAAGTAGATGATCTTGGTGGCGTCGCCGGTGTTGTCGCCGGCCACCAGCCGCGGCAGGTCGACCGTACCGTCGATACCGCCCGTACCGGCCGCGATCGTGAAGGCGCCGAGCTTCATGAGGTCGGAGGCGCCGTCTTCGTCACCGAACCGGAACTCGCCGAAGCTGCCCTGGAGGATGACCCAGGTCTCGTCGGTGTTGTCGTTGCGGTTGGTGTCGGCCTCGAACTCGACCGTGGCGCCGTAGCGCAGACCGGTGCTCTCGTCCTTCCCGCGGGCGACGATGTGGACCTCGGTATCGTTGCGAAAGTCCGAGCTGCTCTGCTGGCCGCCGAAGCGCTCCTTGACGTCACCCGCCACCCACAGGAAGCGGGCGAAGCCGGTGACCTGGACGTCGAGCTTGCCGCCCGGGCTCACCGCCGGACCCTGCTGCGCCGAAGCCGGGGAGGCGGTGGCCAGCATGCCCGCACCGAGCAGCGCGGACGTCCCCAACAGGATCTTCTTGAAGGTCATCGCTTGGTTTCTCCTCCGCACCTCGGTTCAGGTGCACGTTCGAAGCCCGACCGTCGGTCGGCCGGCGGGCGCCGGCCCCCCGTTCCGGTGGCACGGTACATCGCCGCGCCACCCGCACCCGGCCCTTTATTCAGACGGCTCCCACACGCGGCAAGCCGTCGGCGCCGGCGGGCCGCCCGTCGGCCCGGCTTTGTGTCGGGAGTGCAACAAGCCCTCCCACCATGCCCACCACTGCGGAGGGCCCGCCGGACGGCTCAGAAGTCGACGCCGAGACGGACGACGCCCACCACACCGTCGTCGTCGGCACCCCGGTTCTCGTCGAAGAAGGCGAGTTCGCCCGAGAGGCTGACGCCCGGCACGATCCCGAACTCGGCGCCGAGCACGAGGTTCTCGGGGTCGGGGCCGGGATCGGTGGTCGCTTGCCCGTAGGTGATCGAGAGGGTCGCGGGTCCCAGCGTCGCCTTGGCGCCCAGATTGAACCAGTCGCGATCGATGCCGAGCACCTCCTCGGTACCGAGACCACCGGCGAGGGAGATCCCGAAAGCTTCGACCTGAACGCCGCCGAAGATCGTCCCGAGGTCGTCGTCGCGGGCGGTGAAATCGGCCTTCGCCCAGCCGCCGACCACGGCGGCCGTGATCCCGACATCACCGAACTCGCCGGTCCAGGTGAGACCCGCCTCGATCCAGTCCTTGAGACCGCCGGCGTTGGTCGCGGCCAGATTGTCGCCGTTGCTCGAGCTGCTCGGCGTGTAGCTCACGCCCAACTGGAATCCGGCGAGCGACGGCGAGTAGTAGACGATCTTGGTGGCGTCGTCGCTGTTGGTGGGGCCGACGACGAGAGCCGTGTCGACCACCGTGCCGTCGATGCCGCCGGTCCCGACCGCGACCGAGAAACCGCCGACCTTCATGTTGTCGGCCGCCCCGTCTTCGTCGCCGAAACGGAACTCGCCGAACGTACCGGCGAGGATCACCCAGGTCTCGTCGGTGTTGTCGGTGCGGTTGGTGTCGGCTTCGAACTCGACCGTCGCGCCGTAGCGAAGGCCGGTCGAATCGTCGCGGCCGCGTGCGACGACGTGGACCTCGGTGTCGTTGCGGAAGTCGGAGCTCGACTGCCGCCCGCCGACCTTCTCCTTGACGTCGCCCCCCGCCCACAGGAAGCGCGAGAAGCCGGTGATCGTGATGTCGAGCTTGCCGCCCGGGCTCGCCTTCGGCGCCTGCTGGGCTGAGACGGGAGCGGCGGTGAGCAGCGTCGCGGCCGCGACGAGCGCACTCGAGGCCAGAAGACGGCCCGCTGGGCGCGGGCGATGCCACGGTCCGGACACGACGTCGGTCTCCTCGGGAAGGTTGCGACGCCTGCCATCGGACGCTCGCCGCCGAGCTCGCGCAAGCAGATCGTGCTCGCCCGTGACGTGCAACAGACGAGCCCGTGATCGCCGGGCAACAGATTGGATTCGTCCCTGCCTGTTGCTCGGGCAGGACTTGCTCGTTTCGTGGGCTCAGGCGGGCACGATCACCCGCATCTTCTCCATCTGGGCCAGGAGTCCGTCGAGCTGGGCGGCGGGTCGACCCGGGAAGGCCCGCTCGAGCTCGCCCCGGTCGAAGTCCGCCCGGCCGACCATCCAGCCGACCAGCTCCTTGATCGCCGCCGGCACCTCGACCCCTTCC
>DAIOUO010000184.1:0-6948 GCA_036759485.1 Geminicoccaceae bacterium
CCGGCTCAGCGGCCGATCAGCGGCACGAGCTCGCGCGCCGAGCCGAGCACCCGATCGGCCTCCGCGAGATCGTCGCCTTCCGTGTAGAGGCTCGGGATCGCCACCACCGCGACCCCGGCGGCCTTGGCCGCGCGCACGCCGTTGCGCGAATCCTCGACCGCCAGCACCCGCGAGGGGTCGCGGCCGAGCCGCTCGAGCGCGAGCCGGTAGACCTCCGGGTCGGGCTTCTTCCTGGCCGTGTCCTCGCCGCACACCAGGGTCGCGAACCAGCCCCGCGGCAGGGCCTCGGGGTGCGCGTCGAAGAGTGCTTCGACATTGGCCCGGCTCGTCGTCGTGGCGGCCGCGAGCGAAAGCCCGAGCCCGCGCGCACGGGCCAGAAGCTCGGGGATGCCGGGGCACAGGGCGACCTCGCCCGCCCGCACGCCCGCGGCGTAGAGCTCGGTCTTGCGGGCGTGCAGGGCGCGCACGAACGGGTCGTCGTGGCCCGCGAGCCGGGCGGCGCGCTCGGGCTCGACCTCCTCGATCCAGCGCAGGATGCGCTCGCGACCGCCGGTCGTGGTCAACAGCCGGCGATAATCCTCGACCGACCAGGACCAGGGCAGGCCGGCCTCGGCGAAAGCGCGGTTGAAGCAGACCCGGTGCAGCTCCTCGGTCTCGGCGAGGGTGCCGTCGACGTCGAGAATCAAGGCGTCGATCGCGAAGTCGGGCATGGCGCCTCCGCGCTCGTCCGTACGCGGGCCGGCAGCGGATCGCGGGTGGATCCGTTGACCGACCGTTCGCCTCCGAGCTAGCCCGTGGGACCGCTTTGTCCAGCCGCGCCGACCGGGGTGCGACAGAGCGAGCCTTGGCAACGCTGCTGCTGTTCCTCGCGGGTTGTGCAGCCGTCGCCGCGGCCTGGTGGTGGCTCGCGCGGGCGAACGGGCGCGACCGGGATGTGCTCGCCTCGGCGCTCGGCCTCGAGCCGGTCGACGGCGGCTCGCCACGGCACCGCAGCGATCGCGGCCAGGAGCGCGAAGTGCCGGTGGCGCGGGGCCGCCGGGAGGGACGCGGGGTCGAGCTCTTGCTTCGGACCCTCCGCGCGCGACGCTCCGGGCGTCGGGCGGGCAGCGCTTGGACCGTCCTGGCGCTGGTACTGCAACACCCCGTTCCGGTGAGGCTCCTGGTCGAGCCCAGCATTCGGGCGGCGATCCTCGATGCCGAGAGCGGGCCTTTGCCCGAGGTCGGAACCGGCGATCCCGCGTTCGACGCCGTCTTCCGGGTCGCCGCGACCGATCCCGCGGCGGTGCCGGTGCTGCTCGATGCCGAGCTGCGCGCGGCGCTTCTGGATCTGCGCACACGGGTGAGCGGGACCCGAGACGCCGGTACCGCGGCGCAGCTCGCCGATACCGCCGTCCTTGGCGCGCTCGAGCTCGAGACCGAGCGGGTCACCATCGCGCTGCGCGGCACGCCGATGCCGCACCTCGCGGGCCCGCTCGCCGCCGCTCTGCCGATCCTCGAACGCCTCGCGGCCCGGGCGGAATCGTCCACCCGCAAGGGCTAGGGCCCCGGGTCAGGCGAGCTCCCTCGCCCGCAGCACGGCCGGATCGCGGGACTGCGAAGGCGCCTCGAGGATCCTCGGCACCCGCTCTTGCGCCGATCGCAGCGGTACCCACACCTTCGTCCGGTTCTGCAGCGTCGGCTCGGCCAGGTCTTCGCTCTTCACGATGTCGAGGACCGCTGCCACGAACCGCTGCGATGGCGAATCGAGCCCGCGATAGAACGCGCCCTCGCGCCGGCCGGCTCCGCGTTGGCGGAAGAGCTTTTTCGAGACGGTGAGGAGAACCTTGACCGGCACCGGCAGATCGGAGCGCATGATCGAAGCGGTATCGGGATCGATGCTCGTGAATGCTTGGAACGTACATCCGTCGTCGAACCACCCCTCGGGAAGATCCTTTTGTCCCGTACGACCGATGACCAATCCGAAGATGCACTTCTTGCGGAAGCGAGGGGTGGCTGGCCTCTCGGGCTGTTCCGGAATGCGCAGCTCGTGGACGATACAGTCCTGGAATTCGATGCGCGCGAGGATCGGCCAGTCCTCGGCGAGATCGATCTCCGGAATTTCGATACCGTCCAGCACGACGTTCGGACACCGATCGAGCACATCGAGCTGGTCGGCCACCCGAAGGCAATCGAAAGCCAAAACGTGGCAGTCAGAGTTCCCAGCAGCGAGGCGAACTGCTCCGGAAACCTGCTTCGCCGGGACCTTGCGGGCGCGCGCCTCGATGGACGCGACTTCCGCACCGAGTGGCTCGATCGGCGCCTCGACTTCCCTCGGCTCGGGCTGCTCGAGGTCGTGGGTCTCCAGAAAGCGGACGATGTCGAAAGCGGCAGCGGCTTGGACGAAATCGCCGTCGACGAACTTTCTCGAGTCCGCTTCCACCGCCGACGCCCCCGCCAATCCGGGAAGACGGAGCAGCAGCGGCCGCGCGGCATCGCCGGGCTCGGTTTCCATGATTTGTTGGTAGGCTCGGAACAGGTCCTCGGGCCGCAGCGGACCGAGCCCGTCTTCGGTCCGCCGCGCCATGGTAGCGATCCGGGCGAGGACGTCGCGCAGTTCGGTAGCCGTGATCTCCGCCTGCGGCAGCGCCGCTTCGCGCTCGCAGATCATCGTGATCAGGGAATGCCAGCCGGTTCCACGGGCTCGGTTGTGCTCGGCGTTCAGCCCACCCAGAAGCCCACGTGTGGCGAGGTGTCCGAGCAACAGTGGACGCGACGGCAACCAATCCGGCACGGCGACAGTCTGTCCGAGCTTATGTAAGAACAGCCGGACTTGCTCTTCGGTGAAGTCGCCGACAGACAAGCGAACGGCGCTGGCTGGTAAGCCCGATGCCGACATCATCTCGTCGTCGGTATCGAAATATCGGCTCCGGCCGGCGATGACGAGCCCGCTTCCTTTCGGAGTCTCTCTGAGGAGGCTCGCGACGACGGCGGTCGCTTTGCGCCGGATTTCGCGTACGCGATCCTTCCGCCCGCTCCACCCTTCCGCAGCCAGCTCGTCGAAGCCGTCCAAGAGAAGAAGGGCGAGACCGGCTTTCCAGGCCCGAACCAATTGATGGGGATGCGCGAACCCGATCTTTCGCGCATGTCGTTCGAGCACTTCCGATGGATCCGTTTGACCCCAATGATCGCGAAGATTGACGAAGACGGGGAACTGATTAATTGTCGCATCTTCCCGCTGCGCTTTCAGACGGAAGAAGATCTCTCGCAAAGCCATGCTCTTTCCCGATCCATAATCGCCCGTCAACACGATTTTGTTTCCGTCCTTCAACGTGTCGATCACCTGTTCGAGAGTCAGCCGATCGATGATATTCTCTTCTCGATCACGCCGCTCGAACTCGACGGGGATGTACGGCCCGATGGTTTTGAAATCGTCGACATCTGATAGGTTGCGCGCGCTTCCAAAATAGTGATCGGTCCGTGCGCGTAGGTAGGAAAGGGCATCTACGAGCTTGCTGCAGAAGTGATCGAAGGAGACGATTTGGATATGCCCTTCTCCGTGCTCTTTAATCGCGTTGTTCTGATCTGCGGTGGGCGTCGCCCGGGTCACCAGCCATCCGCGAACCAATTTGTTCGGATTTCGCTTTCGCAAGCCGAGCACGAGGCGAAGCGTCTTCTTGCAGTCGTCGATCGCTTTCTGTTTCGAACGCGACACGGTCGCCTCGACGACGTGGACCGCATCCTCGGTGACGAAGACGGCGTCGCGTTCCCGACCTTCGTGGAGTTCCGGATTGCCCGGTCCGCCGGTCGGCCAGAGACAGGAGGCGACGTGGCGAACCCGGCGCTCGAACCGTTCGTGTTCCTCCCGTTCGCTCGTCGACCCCATCCCGCGAGCTTCGACCGATTCGGAAGGACAGTAATCTGCTGCCCGATCGGACGCAATCGACGGAGGGCGGGACTTCCGAACGCTCCGCCGCAAGCGCTCGTCGGGCGTCGAACGAGCCTTGCGTGCAGCCGGCTTACCCGCGACGGGCCGGCGCGCTAGACCAGGAGGCGTGGTGCCGGGCGCGGGTCGGCCGAGCAGGTCGTGCCGGCCAGTGGCTCGGCCGATCGGGGAGGCTCCGCGATGATGTCGAGAACGAGAATGCGCCGGCGCGAGCTGCTCGCCGCGGCGGCGGCCGGGGCGGTGCTGACGGCGAGCGGGCGGCCGGCGGCCGCCGCTTCGGCCGCGGCGATCGCGGTCGAGGCGGCCAAGAAGCTCGGGCCCCAGGAGATCACGATCGTCTGGGAGGCCGGGCTGCAGTCGCTCGACCCGCTCAACTTCTCGGGCCCCTTGTGGGAGAAACAGACCGGCATCAAGGTCAAGGTGATCGAGGTGCCGACGGCCGAGATGTTCACCAAGATACTCCAAGAGCACCGCGCCGGCACCGGCGCCTACGACGCCTTGAACGTCATCCCCGCCTGGATGGCCGATCTGGTCCGAGCCGGCGCCCTCGAGCCGCTCGACGCTTACGTCGACAAATACGGCTATCGCGAGGAACTGAAGGAGATCGCCCCGGTCTACCGCGACAACCAGATGACCGTGGGCGGCAAGATCTACGGCTTTCCGGACGACGGCGACGTCTTCGTGATGTACTACCGCAAAGACGTGCTCGGCGATCCGAAGGTCCAGGCGACATACAAGGCCAAGACCGGCAAGGACATGCCGGTGCCGCCCAAGACCTGGGAGGAGCTCGCCGACGTCGCCGCGGCGATCAACGAGGCGACCGGCAAGAAGCCCTATGGCTGCGCCTTCTTCCGCGAGCCGCCCTACATGCAGTTCATGTTCCAGGAGCGGTTCCGCAACAACGGCGGTCGGTTCTTCGATCCGGCGACGATGAAGGCGCAGATCAACGGCCCGGCCGGCCTCGAGACCTTCCGGGGCTGGCTCAAGGAGAACGAGCTCGGGCCGCCGGGCATGGTCTCCTGGGGCTTCGTCGAGAACCTCGCGGCCTTCCTCAAGGGCGACACCGCGATCACCGTCTCCTGGCCGCCCTACGGCCGCTGGGCCGCCGGCTACGGCACCGAGGAGAAGGCGCTCTCCTGGGTGCCGAAATCGCAGATCGCCGGCAAGGTCGGCTACGCCATGCCGCCGGGTGGTCACCCGCAGCTCGCCGCCGGCTTCTCGCTCTGCGTCTCGGCGTCCTCCAAGAAAAAGGAGGCGGCCTACCTCTTCATCCAGTGGCTGAACTCGAAGGAAACCAGCCTGCAGCGGGTCCAGCTCCCCTACGCGCTCCGCGATCCCTTCCGCGACAGCCACTTCGCCTCCGAGGAGTACAGGAAACGCTGGCCCGAGGCGCCCGAATATCTGGCGGCCCTCCAAGCCGGTGCGGTCAACGGCCTCTTGGACCTCTCGCTGATCCAGACCGACAAGTACGAGGAGGCCCTCCGGCAGGGCATCTCGCGGCTCTGGGCCGGCGAGAACCCGCAGAAGATCCTCGACGACGTGGCGGCCCAGTGGGACCGCATCACCCAGCAGATCGGGGTCGAGAAGCAGAAAGCGGCCTATGCCGAATGGGCCGCCAAGCCGAACGCCTACCCCAAGCTCTGAGCGACCGAGGGCCCCGGCCGGGAGTGCTCCTTCCGGCCGGGGCCGCTCGTGGCCGGCATCGTGCGCGCGCCGATCGGCGACCTGCCGGCCGCGCCCCCGGGCGGTGCTCGCGGACGGCCCGGCGCACGCCGGCGCGACCGACGACGCCGCGCAGCGGTACGAGCGGGCCGCTCGGCTCGCGCGGCGCGGTGGCCGCGATCGAGCGGTGCGAGGCGGGCGTGGCTCCGACACTCGGGGCGTCTGTGACGAGTAGGACACGATGCCAATTCGCGATGCCGGGATCGGTCGAATCCCGTCGACAAGCGTCCGATTTTCCTATAGGAATTCTGGCCGTGAGCGGCCGGCATGCCCGGATCCTCGCGGCGGCGCCTCCGATTGGCCGCCGATCGCCGGATGGGGGCGCAGGGGCTGCGAGTGCCGGCGGCGCGGACCGGCTCGGCGTGCCGATCGACGGTCTGCGGGAAGCGCGCTCGAGATCCCGGCGAGGCATGCCCGTGCCCGGGTGTGCGCGCTTCCGACCCGGCGCCGGTTGCTCTAGGGTCCCGGCCGTAGCGGATGCTCGAGGGTCCGCGCGAGGACGAAGGGGGCAGGGGAGGCCCGATGGCCGCGGCGGTGGAAGCGGCGGGTAGGAGGCACGAACCGGCGGCGGTGCCCTGGACCGAGCGGCATTTCCGCTGGCTGCTCGTCGCACCCGCGACCTTCGTCATCCTCCTCGTGGGGCTCTTTCCCTTCGTCTACACCCTGATCGTCTCCTTCCAGAACATCACCATGCTCGAGGAGGACACGAGCTTCCAGGGTCTCGCCAACTACGCCCGGCTGTTCTCCGACCAGCGCTTCTGGGAAGCGATCGGCCACACCCTCCTGTTCCTCGCGGTCGCACTCCCGGCCGAGCTCCTGCTGGGCTTCCTCCTGGCACTCCTGTTCCTCGACAAGATGCCCGGCCGGCAGGTGCTGATCGCCCTCCTCGTCCTGCCGGTCGTGATCTCGCCGATCATCGCCGGGGCCACCTGGCGCCTCCTCTTCGACAACCGCTTCGGGCCGATCAATCAGATCCTCTCCTGGATCGCGGGCGAGCCCGTGGTGATCCTCTGGGTGAACAATCCGAGCTTCGTCTATCCGGCGATCCTCTTGGCCGAGATCTGGCAGTGGACGCCCTTCATGTTCCTGCTCCTCTGGGCCGCCCTCAACGAGGTCGACCGCTCGCAGCTCGAATCGGCCGAGATCGACGGCGCTTCCTGGCTGCAGCGGCTGTGGTGGATCGTCCTGCCGGCGATCCGGCCGGTCGTGGTGATCGCGCTGCTCATCCGCGGGCTCGACCTCTTCCGGCTGTTCGACGTGGTCTGGGGGCTCACCCGCGGCGGGCCCGGCACGATGACCGAGAC
>DAIOUO010000185.1:0-6944 GCA_036759485.1 Geminicoccaceae bacterium
GCGCTCTCGGTGCGGGGGGCGGCCGGCTGCGCGGTGCTCGCCGACCCGGGGGAGGTTCATCTCGGCTTCCTCGATCGGCTCGAGCGGGCCGGCGCTCGGCTGATCGAGGCCGAGAACCCGATCCGCCTCGCCAAGGCGATCAAGAACCCGGTCGAGATCGAAGGGGCGGTGGCCGCTCAGCGCCGCGACGGTGCCGCGGTCGTCCGCTTCCTCGCCTGGCTCGACCGGGAGGGGCTGTCGGCCGGGGTCGACGAGCTCGGGGCAGCCGACCGGCTCGAGTACGAGCGGGCGAAGGACCCGCTCTTCGAGGGGCCGAGCTTCCCCACGATCTCGGCGCACGGACCCAATGCCGCGCTGCCGCACTACCGGACCACGCCCGAGACCAACCGCCGGCTCGAGCCGGGTACGGTCTATCTCGTCGATTCGGGTGGTCAGTACCGTGACGCCACCACCGACGTCACCCGCACGATCGCCCTCGGCGACGTACCGTTTCCGGTCAGGGAGCGTTTCACCCTCGTCCTCAAGGGGCACATCGCGATCGCCGAGGCGGTCTTCCCGGCCGGCACCACGGGCGGTCAGCTCGACTGCCTCGCCCGGCTCGCCCTCTGGCGGCGCGGCCTCGACTTCGACCACGGTACCGGCCACGGCGTGGGCAGCTATCTCTGCGTCCACGAGGGACCGCAGCGGATCTCCAAGGCCGGCGGCGGGGCGAAGCTCGCGCCCGGCATGATCCTCTCGAACGAGCCCGGCTACTACGCCCCGGGCGCCTACGGCATCCGCACCGAGAACCTGGTGCTGGTCGAGAGCCGTGGCCGGCCGGTGGAGGGCGAGCGCGAGCTGCTCGGATTCCGCACGCTCACGCTCTGCCCGATCGACCGCCGGCTCGTCGTCCCGGCGCTGCTCACCCCCGAGGAGCGCTGGTGGCTCGATTCCTACCACGCCCGAGTGCTGGCCGAGCTCGCCCCGCTGGTCGAGGACCCGGCCGACCGCGCGTGGCTCGAGGCCGCCTGCGCGCCCCTCTGAGCGGCCCGCGCCGACCCGGGCGGCGCTAGGGGTCGTCGCGGCGCCAGCCGGCGAGCCGTTCGAGGAGCGGGAAGACGGCCGGCGCGGCGGCCAGCACCCGGTTGCCGGCGAGGAGCCCGCCGCCCGCCAGGAAGTCGTTGACCCGGCCACCCGCCTCCTCGACCAGGAGCAGGCCCGCGAGCGCGTCCCAGCTGTTCATGTGCGGCTCGAGGTAGCCGATCAGCCGGCCGCAGGCGACCCAGGCGAGGCCGAGCGCCCCCGAGCCGTGCCGGTGGTACATGCCGCCGGCGGCGAGCAGCGGGCCGAAGACCGGAGCGATCTCCTCCGGCCGCGAGCGGTGCGAGAAGCCGACCGAGACGGTGCCGTCGGCGAGTCCTCTGGCCTCGGCCACTCGGATCGGCACGCCGTCGAGGGTGGCGCCGCCGCCGGCCCGGGCCGCGAACAGCTCGCCGGCGCAGGGGTCGAACACCACGCCGAGCTCGATCCGCGGGCCGCGCACGCAGGCGAGGCTCACGCACCAGGAGCCGATCCCGTTGAGGAAGCACCAGGTGCCGTCGATCGGGTCGATCACCCAGGTGGCGGCACCGCCCGGGGCGTGGCCGCTCTCCTCGCCGAGGATCCCGTCCTCCGGGAAGAGCGCGCCGAGCCGGGCCCGGATCAGCGCCTCGACCTCGCGGTCGGCCTCGCTCACGAGGTCCTGCAAGCCCTTGCGCTCCACCGCGAGGCGGTCGCGGCCGCGGAAGCGGCGGAGCGCCAGGGCCCCGGCCTCGCGGGCGAGAGCGCAGGCGGCGGCGAGGCGGAGATCGGGATCGGTGGTCGGCAAGGCGGGCGGCTCCGGGCGGCCGGCGGGCCCCTCGTGGACCGCCGGGGAGGCGCAGCGAGCGCCGGCCTTCACGATCCGTCAACCCTTTCCCGTTAGGCTTCGGGCCGTGCCTTTCCGGAGCCCGCCCGCATGGCCGACCGCGCGCCCGAGCCGACCCCGCTCCTGCAGCGCCCGCTGGTTCAATCGCTGCTCCTCCAGGCCGCCACCCGCGATCGCGAGACCGGCTGCCTCACCACCGCCTATCTGGCGCAACGTGCGGCCGAGGAGATCGCCCGCCGGCAGCGCTACGGCGGCCGCCTCTCGCTCCTGCTCGCCGCGGTCGACGAGGCGGGCGAAGGCTCGGGCGAGGCGCCTTCGGCCCTCGTCCGCCTCGCCGGCCGGATCCGGGCGCGGGTCCGCTCGACCGACCTGGTCGGCCGTTGGGAACACCAGGAGATCCTCGCGGTCCTGCCCGGCACCGGCCTCGCCGGTGCGACGCGGCTCGCCCGGCGCATCCTCGTCGCCGGCCCGGGCGAGCCGACCGGTCCGCCGCTCCTCGCGAGCATCGGGGTCGCCACCTGGCTCGGTGCGAGCGAGGATCTGGCCCTCATGGTCGAGCGCGCCCGAAGCGGGCTGCTCGAAGCCCGCGCCCGAGGTGGTGGCTGTGTCGGGGTGAGCTGAGCCCGGGAGCGACGCGCCGAGCCGCGTGCCGCGCGGCCGCGGAGGGAAGGCCGATCGCCACGCCCGGTTTCCGCTCGCCCGCGTGTCCGCACCCCATCCGTCGTGCGAGCGCATACCGGCCGGCTGGGGTCTCGCTCGAACGCGTGCACCTGCAGGGCACCCGGGAGCGAGGACGGCACGAGCCACCGACCCGGTGCCGCGCCCCTCGCCCGCCCCGCGCGCTCGCGGCGAAGGCGGAAGAGCGGGCTACCAGTCGCCCGGCCGAAGCGCCCGCTCCGCGCTCGGGGCGAAGGCTCTTCGCGCGCCTGGCGACACCCGCGCGGCGGTGCGCCTGCCAGGCGAGGCGCCCGAAGGCTGGGCGCGCGCCCGGCGACACGGATGGAAGGGCCGCGGGCACGGAGGTGGTGACACAGAGGAGGAGGTGCCGCAGAGGAAACGGAAACCACACCGGGCGCAGCGGACGCGGCCCGACCGACGCGCCGCGGATGCTCGGGCGGGTAGCCGCACCGAGCGCCGGCTGCGGGAGATCCGTGGTGCGGCCGGCGCGAGGGCGACCCCCGGCACCCCCGGATACCTCCGCCCCGAGCGGGGGGCCCGTCGGTCGAGGAAACTCTGGCAAGCGGGTCCGCCGCGCGGGCGGGCCTCTCGACGGGCCCGGCGCCGGAATCGCGGCCGGCGGCGAACGTTTCGCCACGGCCCGGCGCCGGCGACTGCCGCGCAGAAGGGCGGCGGTGCGGCCGGCACCCCCGCATACCTCGGCCCCGGGCGGGGGCCCGTCGGTCGAGGGAACTCTGGCAAGCGGGTCCGCCGCGCGGGCGGGCCTCTCGACGGGCCCGGCGCCGGAATCGCGGCCGGCGGCGAACGTTTCGCCACGGCCCGGCGCCGGCGACTGCCGCGCAGAAGGGCGGCGGTGCGGCCGGCACTCCCGGATACCTCCGCCCCGAGCTCACGGGTCGCCCGTGCGCCCGCTCTCATGCCACGTTTCGCGGCTCGCTCCGCTCGAGGTCGGTGCCGAAGCAACGCGGGCCGGCGGTGGAGATCCGGGCGGCGGTCGTCACGGCACCGCCCCGCCCACAGAGGTCCGAAGGGCTGTCCGGAGGGCCCACCTGCCGTCCGCGCGCCCGGTGCCCCGCGGCCGTCTCGATACCTTCCGCGCGAAACGTACCGCCAGCCACGGCCGAGATGCGGCACCGCGGACCGGTTCGATTCGCGCCGAGGACCGGACCTCCGCGGGCACGACCGGTCCGTCGGTGACCGGCCCGCGCCCCGCTGCGGCACCGGTGGACCGTGGCAGGCGGGCGAGCCGGCGGATCGAGGCCGTACCGACCCGCGGAGACGACCCCTGGGGTGCGGGCCCAACCGCGAAGGGTCGCTTGCGGGCGGTGCGCGACTTCGCAGACCGGGTCCCCACCTGCGCGCCGGAACGGCTGCGCGTGCCTGGCGGTGACACCGCGCGTGGGCCGGGTTTCCACGTTCGCGCGAAAACGCCGGCACGACGCCTTCTTTTCGAACGAACCCCGGACGGGTTTCCACCCGCGCACGGGCACCCCTGCCGCGCCTGCCCTGACCCCGGGGGCGTGCCGCGGGTTTCCACCCGCGCACGGGAACCCCGTCTGCGGGATCGCGGCTCGGACCGTACTCGGACGGGTTTCCACCGGCATACGGGATCGCCGAGGAGGGAGCCGGAATGCCGCCCGGCCGAGCCGGGTTCCCGGGTCCCCGGGGGAACGGTGCACCGTTCGCGACCCGCGCAGGGACCATCGTCGACGGCCTTCGGGCGGCCCTGGGGACGATCGGGCTCTCGCTCCGAACCGCCCGGCCCGCCTTCCGCACGGAGGCGAGGACAGCGGCCTGCGCGCCGTCCCGATCGCGGTTCGGGTGCGAGCCCGCGCGTGGCGCCGGGACCGCACCGGGAAGCCCGGTGCGCGGGTCGCTGCGTCCCGGGCTCCCACGCGCGGCGGGGGCGGCCGCTGCTCGAGGTCGACGAGGGCGTGCCGCTCGCGGCCTCCTGCATCGGCACGGACGGCCATCGCGACCTTCTGCCCGAGACGGCCGGCCCGGCCTGCTTCCACACGGGTATGGACAGCGCCGGGCGGACGGCACGCCTCCGCCAGGGCAGAAACGGCAGCAGTCGGGCCCGTGCGCGGAACGGCCCCTCCCGCTGCCGCCGAGGCCCCGGATCGGACCGGAGGGCAACGAGCGAAGCGGCTCCGGCTGCTCCGCCTCGACCCCGGGCTTCGCGCTCGGGTCGGGTCGCATCGACGCGAGAGTTCCGGCGATGGACCCGCGCGACGCCGGCCGGATCGAAGCCGGCCGCGGTCACGGTGCGACGGCGGGTGCCGGCCGGCGCATCGCTACTCCGCCTTCCTCGCCCGGCAGCCGGTGCTGCGCAGGAACGCGCCGGATCGGCGGCTTCTCGCGGACGACGGCCCGACGGAGCGGCCCTCGGACTCCGCGCCCGGGCTCTTCCGTCCGCCGCGGCCGTGCTCCCGCGCGTCTCGGCGGACGGGTCCCCCCCCCTCCGACCGCGGGAAGAATTCAGGGAGGCCGGCCTTCGTCTCCGACTCGCCCGGGCGGGCTCCCCGCGACCGAGCTCCGCCCTCCGGACGGCCGTGCCGCTCGGCGACCGTCGACTTCCCCCGGTCGATCGGCGGGGTTGCGAACCACTGCGCCGAGGCCGAGACCCGAAACCCGCCCCGCCTCTTTCTGGCCCGTCGTTCGGGCACTCGGGTGATCGCTTCGTGGCACAGCGTCCGACGGCGCGAACCGGGACGCTCCGAGCGAGGCTTCGACCGACCGATCGGGCCCTCGCCGCCCGGCCCCGACCGCCGCCGCGCGCTCCGCCCCGTCCGCCGACGCCGGTGCACGGTTCCCGCGCTCGAGCGCTGCGCGTGCGGCACTCCTCCGTGATCGCTCATGGCGCCCGCACGTCGCGGTGCGGGCGAGCCCGGTCACCCTCGGCCCTCGATGCTCGGCCGCGGCGGCCGTGCCGAACGCCCTCCGAGGGCGCGCTCCTTCGACCGGGCACCTTCCCCCGCCGGTTCGGCCGGGCTGGCCTCGACAGGAAGTCGCGGGCATGATCGATCGGCCGGCCGGGAGGGCGCCGGGTGGGGGGCGGATGCGGATCGTGGTGATCGGCGCTGGCGTGGTCGGCACGATGGCCGCCTATTGGCTCGCCCGCGACGGCCACGCGGTCACGGTGGTCGAACGGCGCGAGGGACCGGCCCTCGAGACGAGCTTCGCCAACGGTGCCATCGTGCATCCGAGTTCGGTCGAGCCCTGGTCGGGACCCGGGGTGCCGCTGCAGATCCTGCGCTGGCTCGGCCGCGAGGACGCGCCGTTCCTTCTCCGCCCCAAGGTGCTGCCGCGGATCTGGCGTTGGGGGCTCGCCTTCCTGCGGGCCTGTACCGCCGAGCGGCACCGGGCGGCGGCGGTCCGCAACCTGGCCCTCGCGCTCGAGAGCCTCGAGGGGCTCGCCCTGATCCGCGCCGAGACCGGCATCGTTTACGATTTCCGGCCGCGGGCGGTGCTCGAGATCGCCCGTGATCCCGAGGCCCTCGAGGCGGCCGATCGGGCCCACGCGCCGCTTCGCGCCGCCGGCCTCGAGGTGGTGCGGCTCGACCGCGCGGCGCTCGTGGCGCTCGAGCCGGCGCTCGCCCCCGTTGCCGACCGGCTCGCCGGCGCGCTCCACTATCCGCAGGACGAGATCGGCGATTGCGCCGCCTTCACTCGGGGAATCGCCGCCTGGTGTGCGACGCAGGGCGTGACCTTCCACTGGGGAACGGCCGTCACCGGGTTGCGGGTCGAAGCCGGTCGGCTGCGGGCGGTGACGACGGCCGCGGGCACGCTCGGCTGCGAGGTGGCGGTGGTGGCGGCCGGCCCCTGGACGCCGGCACTGCTCGCCCCGCTCGGCCTGCGGGTGCCGATCGTGCCGGTGAAGGGTGTGTCGCTCACCGCGCCGCGGCGGCTGTGGCCGGAGGCGCCGCGGCACGCGATCCTCGACGGGGCCGCGCACTATGCCCTGGTGCCGGTGGGCGAGCGGCTGCGGCTCGCGGGCTCGGCGGAGCTCGGCGGGTTCGACGCTCGCCCGGCGCCGGGCCGCATCCGAGCGCTCGTCGAGCGGGTGAGCGAGCTCTTCCCGGCGATGCGGGCGGTGGCGGCGAGCCCCGAGGCGGTCGCCTGGGCCGGACTTCGGCCGGCGACCCCGCACGGCGAGCCGCTCCTGGGCCCGACCCGGATCGCCGGGCTCTGGCTCGATGCCGGTCACGGCCACATCGGTTGGACGTCGGCGGCCGGCAGCGGTCGCCGGCTCGCGGCACGGATCGGCGGCCGGGCGCCGGAGGGACCACCGGTCGCTTGACCTCGGCGCCGCGGCTCTGTTGGTTCGCGGCGCGAGCGTGGAGGGGTGCCGGAGCGGTCGAACGGACTGGTCTTGAAA
>DAIOUO010000186.1:0-6939 GCA_036759485.1 Geminicoccaceae bacterium
CGACGCGCGGCTCTCCGCGCACCTGGAAAGCGAGCGCCTGGCCGACCGCCACCGGCAGCATCCCGCCCACGATCCCGCAGCCCCCCAGGAGCCCGACCGCGGGGTCGGCGACCAGCATGTGCCCGGCCCGGCCGCCGCAGCTGCCGGTGGCCCGGCCCAGGATCTCGGCTAGGAGCGGGCCGAGCGGCACTCCCTTGCCGACATAGTGCGCGTGGCCGCGATGCGTGCTCGTCACCACGTCTTCGGGCTCGAGCGCGGCCGTGGCGCCGATGCCGACCGCCTCCTGCCCGTCGCAGCGGTGGATCGGCCCGCGGGTGCGCCCCTCCGCATGGAGCCGGCCGAGCTCCTCCTCGAGCCGGCGCACGAGCACCATGCGGCGATACATCTCGCGCAGCTCGCCGAGCCCCGGACGGTTCAGCAAGGCTCCCTCCCGGTTCGGGCGGCCCAGGTCTCGGCCGCCTCCACGACCACGTCGTTGATCGCCTGCCAGGGGATCCGCTCGTCGAGCCAGCCGGCGAGCCTGCCGGCCACCAGCACGAGCTCCTCGAGGATCGCGGCGGCCCGTGCCGGCGAGAGGGCCAGCGCGCGTCGCCCGAGGGCGAGCGGCTCGGTACAGCCCGAAAGGCCGTAGAGATCGCAGAGCCGACGCTCGGCCTGGTCGAGGAGCAGCGTGGCCGCGCGGGCGGCGAAATACGGGTCGCTCGCCGCCTCGGCCAGGAGCTTCCAGAGCGCTTCTTGCAGCTTGCGCGCCTCGGCCTCGGCCAGCAGCAGCGGGCCGGCCGGCAGGATCAGGCCGCGGCGGGCGACCAGTGCCTCGAGCGCCGCGGGCGGAGCGGCCCACAGCGTTTCCCGGGCGGCCGCGAGCGCCGCGAGCGGCCCGCTCGTTTCGGCCGGCTCGGTCGCGGGCGGTGGTGCCGGCCCGTCGAGCCGCTCGAGCCGGCCGCGGAAGGGTCTTCGGCCCTGCTCGCGGCGGATGCGATCGCCGAGCTCGGCCACGGGCTCGACCGGCCCCTCGACCCGACCGAGCACGGTCACGGGCGCCCGCTCGGCCTGCAAGGGGCCGTACAGCAGCTCGAGGAACTGCCGCTCGGGCCAGTAGAGGAACGTCCCGGTCGGCAGCGCACTCACTTCCGATGCGGCCTCGAGCGGCACCGGGAAGGGCGCGTGCCAGAGCAGGTGGCGGCCGGCGATCCGAGCTGCGTGCAGGTCCACCGGCATCGGCAGGGCGCGCAAGAGCGCCTCGGTGGTGCGCGGCGACTCCGGCCGGTCGAGCCGGAGCACGAGCCGAAGCGCATCGAGGCTGAGGACGAGGCGGTGCACAGAGGCTCCCTCGGGCGCGCCTCTTCGCCACTAGCAGAGCCGGCGGAGGGCGCAACCGCGCGGGCCGCGGGTCTCGCTCCCGGCGCAAATCGACATATTGACATGGCGATTTTAAAACCTACCTATCGGCAATGTCGCAAGGCGATCGACCCACCCTCGCCGAGCTCGCGGAACGCTCGGGCGTCGAGCCGCGCACGCTGCGGAGCTGGGTCCAGCAGGGCCTGGTGCCCGGCCCGGACCGGCGTGGCCGCGACGCACGCTATCCCGCCGCCGCGCTCGAGCGCGTGCTCGCGGTCAAAGCGCTGCGCGACCGCTACGGGCTGTCGCTCGGCGCGATCCGGCGCGAGCTCATGCTCGCCGATCCGGCGCGCTTGCGGGCGCTCGCGGCGGAGGGGCGGGGCGAGCCGGCGTCGACCGCCCCGCCGCCCGGAACGGCCGCCGCCTACCTGGCGGAGCTGCGGGCGGCCGGGATTTTCGGCCGGAGCAGTGGCCGCGGCCCGCCAGCATCGGCCGCCAACCGTGGCGAGATCGCACCGGCCGACGGTCTCGCCCGGCTCGCCCAGGCGCTCGAGGCCGCGCACGGTGGTCCGGCGCCCCGACGGGCCCGGGCCGAGCCGTGGCTCCGGATCCCGATCACCGCCGACGTCGAGCTCGTCGTCAGCGGTGCGCTTCCCGCCGATCAGGTCGCCCGCATCGAGCGGGTGGCCGATCTCGTCCGTGCCATCCTGACCGGAGGACCCGCCCATGAATGATGCCACCTTCGATCTCGACCTTCGGCTCGACCGGGCAATCGCGCGGCGGGAAGGCGGGTCCGAGCGCCACCTCGTGGCCCGCGTCACCGCCCGACGACCCGCCGGCACGGCACCGCGCCGGCCACTCGACCTCGCGCTCGTCGTCGACGCGAGCGGCTCGATGCAGGGCGCCAAGCTCGAGGCCGCCCGGGCGGCGGCCGCGGGCGTCGTGGCCGGGCTGGCCTCCGCCGATCGGCTCGCCCTGGTCTCCTTCGCGGGCGAGGCGATCGTCCATCTCGAGCCCCGAGCGATGGACGCGGACGGCAAGGTGCTCGCGGCACGCGCGATCGCGGCGCTCGAGACGCGCGGCAACACCGACCTCTCGGAGGGCTGGCTCGCCGGTGCCGACGCCCTGGCCCGCCACGCCCGCGGGTCGGAGGCGGTCGCCCGGGTCCTCCTGCTCTCCGACGGGATGGCGAACGCAGGCATCTGCGATCCGGACGAGCTCGCCCGGCACGCGAGGGAGCTCGCTCGGCGCGGCATCGCGACGAGCACGGTCGGAATCGGCGACGACTACGAGGCGTGGCTGCTCCAGGTCCTCGCCGCCGAGGGTGGCGGCACCATGCACGACGCCGAGCACCGCGCCGATCTCGTCGACGTGCTGCTGGGCGAGCTCGAGGGACTGCGCGACCTCGTGGCCGAAGAGGTCCGGCTCGAGCTCCTCGTCCCGGCCAACGTTCAGGCCGAGCCGCTCGGTGTGCACCCCTACCACGCGACGGTCGGTTGCCTGTCCCTCGCCCTGGGTGCCCTCGGTCGCGATCAGGCGCGCGAGGCGGTCGTCCGCCTGCGGCTGCCGGCCGGTTCGGCCGGCGATCAGATCCTCCTGGGTGCGGTGGTCCGCGGCCGGCCGGCGGGCGGGGTGGGCGAGCTCCGCGTCGGGCCCGAGGAGGTCGTGCTCACCCTCGTGGAGGCTCGCGACGAGGCTCGTCAACCGCGCGACCCGCTCGCAGCGCTCGCGGTGGCGCGCGCCTGGCACGCGGGCGTCCTGCAGCGGGCGAGCGAGCTCAACCGGAGCGGCGCGAGGCACGCGGCACGGGCGATGCTCGAGGCCGAGCTGCACCGCTTCCGGCACTATTGCGAGGGGCTCGAGGAGGCGGCCCCCCCTGGTCCACGACCTCGAGCTCCTGCACCGTCGGGCCGGGTACGAGTGGGGCGAGCGGACCCGCAAGGAGATCGCGCGCCGCGCGTTCAAGGCCGGTCGGCTCGAGGTCGATCTGCGCAAGAGCGGCCGAGCCGCCTGGCAGCGGCGCCTGATCGACCTCGATCCGGAGGAGGGCCCGCTGCCCGGGTCGCCGCCCTCGCCGTGAAGGCCGGCACGGGTCCGAGGGTCCGCGCGTCGATCGGGCCCTAAGCGGCGTCGTTCGTCCGCCGACCCGGCCGGGCGCATGGCGACGGCGTCCCGTCTGTCGCAGGGGTGCCGCCCGACCCCGATCGCCGGGCGGTTCGTCCCCTGTGCGACCCGGCCGTGGCTCGCCCGGGCCCCCGCCGGCACGGGACCAAGCGCGTGGCCGGCGCGTCTTCTCGGCACGCGTCGCGCGCACGGCCTCGGCCGAGCGCGACGCGAACCCGCCGCTCGGCTGCGAGGTCCGCGAGGAAGTCGGGGCCGCGCCGTCTGCGCGATGCCCAGCGGGCAGACCCGCCAAGCGCCGGCGAGCCGGAGCGCTCGACGGCGCGAAACCGATCGCGATCGACGGGTCCGCTTTTCCGCGGGACGGGCCGCGGATCGGGTCGCGGCCCGCTGGCTCGGGCAGACGAGGCGGCTCCTGCGCGAAGCGGCAAGGGGGCGAGCTCGGCCCGGGACGCACGCTTCGACACCGGCCCGGCCGGAGAGGGGCCGATCCTCTACACCTCGCCGGCTGTCCGCTCCAACCGTCGGCGAGAACCGTGGGCCGATCGCGTCCCGGAAACGGGGCGGTTGCCGCTCGTAGCGGGCGGCCACCGCCCGATCCGGCCTCGCACCGTCCGGAGCGCGGCTGCGGCGCGCCGGTGCGGGGCGGCGCCTTTCGCGGCGAGAGGTCCGCCCGGAGCCGAACCGCGGCGGTCCGTTCCGCCCCGACATCGACCGTTCGGCGGCGAACGGCAGCGGCCCGCGCCGGGCGACGGCACGGGTGATCCGCGATCCCGGCCACGCTGCCGGTGCTCACTCGCCGTAATAGCCGGCGAGCTGTCGCCAACGCCGACGGTCAACCGCGCCATCGAGACGCTGCCGGTGCTCACTCGCCGTAATAGCCGGCGAGGGCGAGCCGGGCCGCGCGGTCGCCGGGTCGGGCCCAGAGCGCCGCCTTCTTCGTGTCGACACGGTTGAGCACCGCACCCGCGAGCTTGCCCTCGAGTTCGCGGGCCTCGGCGAGCGCGCGCGCCGCGAGCGTGCGCGCCGTCGTGCCCCAGCGTACGACCAGGAGAGCCCGGTCCACCGAGGGTGCGATCAGCCGCGCATCGGCCACCGCGAGCAGTGGTGCCGTGTCGAGGAGCACGAGATCGAAGCGCGTCCGGCAGGCCGCGAGCAGCCGACCGAGCCCCTCCGGGCCGAGCAGGCGGGTCGGGCGGTCGAGCCGGGCGCTGCCCGGCAGGACCACGAGGCCGGTCGCCGGGTCGAGGCGCAGCACGCTCTCGAGGGTGCACTCCCCTCTGAGCAGCTCGACGAGGCCGAGCCGCGGCTCCGGCCCCAGCAGCTCTCGCACCCGCGGACGGCGCAGATCGGCGTCGATCAGGAGGGTGCGCAGCCCCTCGGCGGCGGCGAGGCGGCCGAGGCACATGGCGAGCGTCGTCTTGCCCTCGCCGGGCAAGCAAGAAGTGATCAGCACCACCCTGCCGCGGGCTTCGCCCGGCCCCGCCACGAGGCTCGCGAGCACACCCCGCACACCCTCGGCGAAGCGTCCGTTCGGCCGTTCGAGCAGGTGCGCCTCGGGGGCGGCGGTCCGCCGCGGCAGGCTCGGCAGCGTCGCGAGGGGTGCGAGATCCAACACTGCGCGCAGGTCCTCGGCCGTCCGGAAGCCCTTCTCGGCGAGCTCGGCGAGGTAGACCGCCACGAGCGCCACGATCGTCGACACGGTGAAGGCCACGGAGAGGACCAGACGCGGCTGCGGGAAGGCCGGTGCGGTCGGCGGCACCGCTTCGGAGATGATCCGCGCGTCGGGCCGCTGCGCCGCCTCGCCCTGGGCGCTTCGCTCGACCTGCCCGAGATAGGACTCGTAGAGCCGGCGGCTGATCTCGGCCCGCTGTTCGAGCGCCTCGAGCTCTTGGCCCATGCGGTCCCGCTCGGCGGCGCGCGCCTTCACCCGGTCGAGCTCGCGCTCGAGTGCCTGCTCCTTGGCCCGGGCGATCTGCAGCAGCCCCTCCTGCTCGCGCAGGAGGGCCGCCTGCTCCGCCTCGATCCGTGCCTGCAGCTCCGCGATCTCGCGCCGCGCATCGACGATGCGGGGATGTCGGTCGCCGTACTCGGCCTTGAGCTCGGCCTCCCGGCGCAGGCTCTGTGCCTTGAGCGCGTGCAGATTCTGCAACAGCGTCGACGAGCCGAGATCCTCGACCGGTGCGACCGGCTCGCCGCGCCGGATCTGTTCCTTGAGCCGAGCGATGCGGGCCTCCTTGGCGGCCCGCTCGAGCGAGGCCGCGACCAGCTCGCGCTCGAGTTGAAGGAGCCGCTCGCCGTCGCGGCCGACGCGGTCGCCGCCGGCGGCCGCCCGCTCGCGCAAGGCCGCGAGGGCCGCGAGGTCGGCCTCGTGCTGCGCCTTGGCGGCGGCCAGCCGCTCGCCGAGCCATGCCGCGGCCCGCTCGGCCCGCTCGACCTTGCTCGCGAGCTGGGCCAGGAGATAGTGTTCCGCCACCGCGTTGGCGATGCGGGCCGCCTTCTCGGGGTCGGCCGCTTTGAAACTCACCGCGATCGCGTAAGTGCGCCCCTCGCGCGTCACCGTCAGACGTTCGAGGAACCGGTCGACCAGCTCGGCGGTCGGATCGTCGGCCGGCTCTTCGCGCGGATCGATTCCCGCACCGGCCTCGGGCGCACCGGCGAGCCGCTCCCACAGCCCCGCCAGGATCCGTCCGGGCGAGGGCAGGGGGGTACGCAGCTCGGGATCTTCCATCAACCTCAGGTTGACAACGATCTCGCGCGCGAGCGAACGCGAGGCCAGGATCTGCGCCTGGCTGTCGACCAGCGCGCTGTCGACCCCGCCTTGGGCCAGCCCCGGTGCCTCTCCGGGCCGACCGCGATCCGGGTCGATCAGGACGAGGGTGCGGGCCACGTAGGTGCGCGGCACGAGGGCGAGCAGCCCGACGCTCAGGCCGCAGCCGAGCAGCAGGATCGTGGCGATCAGCCCGGCCCGTCGCCGCAGCACGAGCACGAGCTCGAGCAGCGACAGCTCGTTGCGGGGCGAAGCGGCGCTCACGGTACCGGCGAGCCGGGCCCGATCCGGCCGGCCTCGACGTCGGCCGCACTCGCGAGCCAATCGAGGGCGAAGATCGGATTGCCGCCGAGCAGCCGGATCCGCAACCGCTCGGCCGTGCCCGGCCTCTCTTCCGGCGGTGCCGGACCCGGCACCGGGAGGTCCTCGGCAGCGCCCGGCGGCTCGGCTCGCACGGTCGGTCCCTCCTCGCCGCCGCGACCTCCCTCGGCCCGATCCGCGGTGCCGAGCGCGCGCGCACCCGCCGTCGCCGCGATCGCGACCAACGCGAGGAGGAGGACGAGCACCGACCACCGCACCACGGTCGGCCGAAAAGCCGGGACGAGATGGACGGCCATGTTCTGCCACCATCGGTTGATCCGACGCGACCATATACCGCAAAAGTTGACGAAGTCTCAACGCCCGCCGTTGTTCGGCGTCCCGACCCGTAC